>JAJFMO010000449.1 GCA_020697475.1 Paenibacillaceae bacterium
GTACATTGCGAGATGAGTTGAGCGATCGCGAGGCGTGGGAATTTTTGAACGAACACAGCTCTCGGCTGGCTGAAGCCGGTTATTTGGTGCTGCTGCCGGATTGGTGGGAAAATATACGCCGGCTCAAACCTAGGCTGAAAGCCAAAGTTCGCTCCTCGGTCGGGTCGAGCGGCCATTCCATGTTCGGAATCAACCAATTGGTGCAGTTTGACTGGCGGCTGTCCATCGGCGATACCGAAATCACTGAGGAAGAGTTCCGCAAGCTTGAAGCGCAGAACCGACGGCTCGTCCAAATTCGTGGGCGTTGGGTACAGCTGGATCCGGCGGCGGTGGAGCAAATTCGCACGGCGATGAAGCAGGTGCAGACGAAGAAAGGGCTGTCGTTCCGCGACGTGCTGGAGTTGCACTTGCTGGGATCGGGCGAAGTCGAGTCGGCGGGTGTGTTGGGGACGGGGACCGCTGGCTCCGCTGGGACGAGTGTGGTCACGGGTTCAGGGTTCGACAGAGGCGCCGCCGAGGTTCTCGACGATATCGCTTCCGACTTGCGGATGGAAGTCGAGCTGAACGAGCATTTGACCAACATGGTAGGCCGGCTGCAACGCGCGACGGCGATTCCGATCATCGACCCGCCGGACGGTTTTCAGGGAAGCTTGCGCAAATACCAGCGCGAAGGACTGTCATGGCTTGCTTTCTTGGCACAGTTCGGGCTGGGCGGGTGTCTTGCCGACGACATGGGCCTTGGCAAGACGATTCAGTGGATCGCCTATTTGCTGCATCTGAAAAATACAGGGATGTTGGACACCCCGGCGCTGTTGATTTGCCCGACCTCGGTGCTTGGCAACTGGCAGAAAGAGCTGGAACGGTTCGCCCCTTCTCTGCAAGTGCGGATGCATTATGGAGGTGGGCGCGTCAAAGGGGAAATTTTCGCGGAGACCATTACCGGAAGCGACCTCGTCATCACGTCCTACACGACCGCTTTGATCGACGAGCCGGAATTATCCACCGTGGAATGGAGTTCGCTATGTCTGGACGAAGCGCAGAACATCAAGAACGCCTACGCCAAGCAATCCGCCGCGATCCGCAAACTGACGGCCAGACACCGCATCGCGCTGACCGGGACTCCGATTGAGAATCGTCTGACGGAACTTTGGTCCATTTTCGACTTTGTGAATCCGGGGTATTTAAGCAGTTTGAACGATTTTCGCAAAAAATACGTCAACGCCATCGAAAGAACGAATGACGCCAAGCTGATCTCCCAGGTGCAGATGCTGATTAAGCCGTTCCTGCTGCGGCGCGTCAAGAAGGATCCGGCAATCCAGCTCGACCTGCCGGAGAAGAACGAGATGAAAGTGTATTTGCCTCTGACCGCCGAACAGGGGGCGATGTACGAGAGCATCACCAAGGATTTGTTCGCCAAGCTGGATTCGCTATCGATGATGGAACGCCGCGGACTCATCCTGGCCACGTTGACCCGGCTCAAGCAGCTGTGCGATCACCCCGCTTTGTTGCTGAAAGGGGTCGACAAGGGAACGGACAATGGGGCGGATCAGGACGGGCATCCCCAGGACTCACGTTCCAACAAAATTTCCCGACTGCTGGAGATGATCCAGGAATTGCGGGAAGAAGGGGATCGCTGCCTCATTTTCACCCAATATGTTGAAATGGGCCGGCTGCTGCAACAAACCATCGAGCGGGAGCTCGGGGAGAATACTCAGTTCTTGCATGGAGGCGTGCCGAAGACGGGACGGGATCGGATGATCGCCCGCTTCCAGGATCGCTCGTTGCCGAAGGAGAAAGAATGCGGAGTGTTCATTCTGTCGCTGAAAGCCGGCGGGATCGGGCTCAACTTGACGGCCGCCAACCACGTATTTCACTTCGACCGTTGGTGGAATCCGGCGGTCGAGTCACAGGCGACCGACCGTGCGTTCCGCATCGGGCAGACGCGCGACGTGCAGGTGCACAAGTTTATTTCGCTCGGCACGTTGGAGGAGCGGATCGACGAGATGATCGAGCGCAAGCAGGGCTTGAGCGAGCAGATCGTCGGTGGCGGCGAGAATTGGATCACCGAGTTGTCGACCGGCGAACTGCGTGAGCTGTTCGCATTGCGCCGCAGTTGGCTGGAGTCCTGATGGGAGGAAAAGAGCTATGTCCAAGCGTAAACGGGAGAAAATAAAAGCGAAAGAGCGGCGCCATCAAAACCGCCAGGAGGACGGGTTAGCCGCGTCGGCGATTCCGGGCACCGCCGCAGCCAAGCAGCTAGCAGGTTCGGCAGCCACTGCTTCTGCAGCCGCATTCGCCACTTCCGCTGCTGCAGCCACAGCAGGATCCGGCCGGACCGCCTCTCAGTCGAAGCCGCAGAACAAAAAAGCTGCCGCGCAACCGAAGTTGACGCAGCAGCCGGAACCGTTCGCTCACCTCACCTCAACGCCGGAGTGGCAACGATTTTACCGCGAAATCAGCAACTCTGCCGCGGCCAATCGGTGAACTCTCGTCGCCTACTTCTCGTAAGGAACCGTGCCGTGGGCATCGGTGACGTACCCCCAACGGCGGATATACTCCTCCCCGGGCAGGAACTCATCGCCCCTCTCCCGCAGCATGCGCGTCAGCAGCTCGTCCAATTGCCGCTGCTGCTCGGCATATTCCGCCAGGCCGCAAACATTCGTCAATTGGTAGGGGTCGCGCTCGTTGTCGTACATCAGCCACGGCCCATTCAAGTCACGAACGTAAGTGTAGCGAACTGTCCTTATCCCGCGATATTCACGCCCTCCATCGACGCGCCTGAACTCGCCGAACGGAGAAATACAGGCGAGCAGCGCCGCCTCCACTTGCAAATCCGCCTCCCCGCGCAAATACGGGGCATAGTCGGTACCCTCCACCGTCGCCGGAACGTCCAGCCCACTTAACCCGAGCAGTGTCGGCATAATGTCCGGACTGTTGAACGGCATCCCGACTTTGCGCCCTTCTCGCCCGAACAACCGAGGATACCGCAGCAGGAACGGCACGCGGATCGACTCGTCCCATGGCCGCTGCTTTCGCCGTTGCCCAAGCGAGCCCAGCATATCGCCATGGTCGGAGGCATAGACGAAAATCGTGTCTTCCGCAATTCCTTCTTCCTCCAGGGTGGACGCCAGCTCGCCTACGTACGAATCGAGCGCGCTGATGTGGGCGTAATAACCGGCCAAATCACCGCGGACCGACTCAGCCAGCTCAGCTGGAACGTTCGGCCTGACCGTCAACTTTTCCGCATCATAAAGCTCCTGAAACTGTTGTGGCGCAGTCTGATATGGGTTGTGCGGCGGCCCCCACGACAGCACCAGCAGGAACGGCTTTTCCTTATCCCGACCTTTGATGTAATCGATGGCCGAACGGGTTTGCGCCTGAGCGTCATAGCCTTCCCACAGAAGCTTCACCGGCTCGTCCCCATAATAATACGACTCGTTATAGTTATGAGTACATTCGAGCACCTGCCAGAACTCGAACCCTTGCCGGCGTTCGCGGGGGATAAAGCGGCTGCGGCCGTGTCCGTCTATGTGCCATTTGCCGATGTAAGCCGTGTTGTACCCACCCGCCTTGAATGCATCAGCGAGCGACACCGCCTCGTTGTTCAACGTCACATCGTTAAGAAACACGCCGTGCGTCAGCGGATATCTGCCGGTCAGCAGCGTCGCCCGATAAGGAGTACAAACCGGCATCACGGAAACAGCAAGCGTGAAATCGACGCTTTCCGCCGCCAGCCGATCCAGGTTAGGTGTATGCACCTGCGCATTTCCCGCATAGCCTGTGTCTTGCGCCCGGTGCTGGTCGCCGAATACATAGACGACGTTCGGGCGCTTGCCCCGGCGCGCAACGTCATGAGATGAATGGTTGAGTGACTGGTTCAT
>JAJFMO010000450.1 GCA_020697475.1 Paenibacillaceae bacterium
AAGGTGTCCACCGCTTGCAGCAATTGCCCGATGCTCGCGTCCAAACTCTCGGTCATCGCGTGATAAGCGGCCTGCGCCAGCCTCATCTGTTCGCCTTGGATATCGAATCCGCCGGTCATGATGCCCAGCGCCCGATCCACCTCATGAAGATCTTCCGGCTGCCGCACATACTTGTCGGATGGCGGCGCGATCGTCGCCTTGTAATAAGCAAACCGATCAGGATCGGGGATCCATTTCGGATGCGGCCGATGATAGTTGACGTTCAGCACCCACGGGCGATCTTGCGGCCGCTCCCGCTCCAGCCAGCGGATCGCCTGCTCGGTGATCGGCGCCTCCTTGTCGACCAAACTCGTCTCCACCCCGCCGCGCCCGTCAAAATTGATGCAGTTGAACGTCTCCCACGGCTTCACCGGCTCGTCCCGGAACAGGGGAGCGACGGACAAGCTGGCCCGAAACTTGGCCGACCGTGCATCGTCGATCCCCAGATCCGCATCCGGGGCCAAGTCAAGCTTGCCGATCGTCGTAAATTGCATTTGCCGCTCGCGAAAATAATGCCCCCAGCCCGGAAGCTTGCCGTCGTACGGGCTGGTGTTGTCGAAGCTGTGCACCTCGTGTGCGTACCGGCTCGTAATCAGCGCGGCGCGCGACGGCGTGCACAGCGGATTGTTCGTATAAGCGCACGCAAACCGCGCGCCCGATGCAGCCAGCGCGTCGATGTTCGGCGTGCGCGTCACCCCTCCGTAGCAGCCGGTAAACGCCGGATTATGCTGATCGGACAGGATAAAGATCACGTTCATCCTAATACCACCTGCGACCGAACGTATTGCCCCTCGCGGCCTTGCCTTTGCTTTTGCCCGATTTGCCGCCTTTGCCGCCTGCTCCGCCTTCGCCATCGGCTTCCCCGGCATCGCCTCGCTGAGTCACCTTCAAATCGCCGCCGTCGAGCATGCCGAGATCGCCGTTGTCCTCACACCAACGAATCAAAAATTTCCTCATGTCCTTTTTCACCTGTTGAATGTTCGGATCCTGATCCGTCGCCACGTTACGCAACTCCGTCAGATCGCCGGTCTGCGCGTACAACTCTTCCACCCCGCCCAACTGGGTGTATATATACTTCCATTCCTTGCTCGCCACCATATACATTTGGCCCGGATCGTCGCCGGTTTGTGCCACGTAGTAATCCCGAACTCCCTGCGCTTGCCCACCGCTGTTGCCCGTAAGCACCGGCGTCAGATCGATCCCATCGACTTTTTGCTCCAAGGGGGCACCGGCCAGCGACAGCATCGTCGGCAACAAATCCTGCAGCCCGGCCAGCGCATCCGTCACTTGACCCGCGGCAATCCGCCGAGGGTAGCTGATCATCAAGGGAACGCGAACCGAACCGTTATAAAAATTCGTTTTAAAATAAAGTCCGAAATCCCCCAGCATCTCCCCATGATCCGCGGTATAGACGACGATCGTGTCTTCGCGCAGCCCGTTCTGTTCGAGAAAATCGAGCAGCTTGCCGATCTGCTTGTCCTGATGCGTGATCAGGCCGTAGTAGTAGGCTTTGATCACCTTCATCGCCTGCGGTGACAGCAAATCCCACATGTAGTCGAAATGCCGCGCCACCAGCTCATCCAGCTCCCTGTCCTGCAGCACGCTCATTTCTCCGACAGGCGCCGGCATTTCGCGCGGATCGTACATCCGGTTGTACGGGTGCGGCGGATCAAAGGCGGAATGCGGCTTCGGGAACGACGCCCACATGAAGAACGGCTTTTCCGGCTGGCTCCCCATATGCTCGCGCATGTAGTCGGTCGCCCGGTTCGCAACCCACGTATCCACGTAGTGCTCCTCCGGAATCGGGCTCGGCGCCGCATATACATCATTATTGCCTAGGCCGTGACCTCGCGTGTACCCGCCCCAGCCGACCGTATGCAAATAATCGTGGTAATCTTCCAGGCCGATCAGCTTGTTTTTCGGATCGAACTTGCCCAGGATGCGCCCCGACTCCATCAGCTCGGTCGTCTTCAAGCCGTGCGTCGTTCGCGGCTCGCCTGGCCCTCCGTACGGGTTGTAGTGCAGCTTGCCGATCGCATACGTCTCATAACCGCGCTTGTTCAACTCGTCGCCTAGGAGAGGGAACCCTTCCTTAATCTCGCCGCTGTTCTTCTTCGTCCCCGTGCACTTGTGCGGGTAGCAGCCGGTCGTCAAGCAGGCGCGGGCCGGCACACAGATCGGGTCTGGAGTGAACGAATTCGTAAAGTTGACACCGCTCGCCGCCAGTCGGTTGAGATTCGGGGTTTGTACGTGGGGGTTGCCGTTGCACCCCACCGCGTCGTGGCGCATCTGATCGCACATAATGAACAGAATGTTCGGTTGCTTCATCATTTTCTCTCTCCTCTTCGTAATATGTTCCGTCTATCCCTCTCCACGAGGGATCAGGTGATCTCTGTTAGACTCATAACCGCGCTTCACTTGCTCCTCGAACAATTGCCCGCTGGCCGCCAATTCCTCGCGCAATTCCAGCTGCTGTCGCTTTGCCAAGCGGTCGACTCCTTCCGGCGAGCAGACAGAGTTCAACAATTGCCGCAGTTGTTGTAGCTTGGCTAAGGCGTCGGGGGTGGGTGACTCGACCGCCAACAAGTCGCGCAGCTCCTGCGGGTCGTCCTTCAAGTTGTACAGCACCGGGCGGAGGCCGACATACTCAATCAGCTTCCAGTCGCCGTGGCGCACCATGAATGACCCGGCGATCATCCCGCCTGCGTGAGATTCGGTGAAGGCATAATCGATGCGGTCGGGATCGGCCCCGGTTTGCGCCAGCTGCAGCAGGCTGCGGCCGCGGCTGAACGTCGCCGGCGGATTGCCGAGCGCTTCGTTGATCGTCGGATACACGTCGATCAGCGAAACCGGCCGCTCGACGACCGTTCCTGCCGGAACGCCCGGCCCGCAGATCAAGAGCGGCACCCGAACGGAGTCCTCGTGCAGCGATACTTTGCCCCAGACGCCGTGGGCACGAGCCATCTCCCCGTGATCGGACGCATAGACGATCAGCACCTCATCGCGGATGCCCAGCTCATCCACTGCCTGCAGCAGCCGGCCGATGTCCCCGTCCAGCTCCTCGATCACGGCGTTATAGGCAGCTTGCGCCAGTTGGACTTGCCGTTCGTCCGTTTCATAACCGCACGAGAAGACGCTTTGCGCCTGATCCACTTCGTTCAACGCGTCGAACGGCAAGCGGAACCGTTCCTCCAGCTCGCCGACGCGTGCTTTGTAAAAAGCGAACCGCTCCGGTTGCGGATGCCACTTGGGATGAGGCCGATGGTAGTTCACGTTCAGCACCCACGGCCGGTCGGAGGGCTTCTCGTCCCGCAGCCAGCGGATGGCTTCCTCTGTCACCTCCGCTTCCTTTCCCTCATCCTTCGTCTTCACGCCGCCGTCGTCCGTGAAAGCCACGCAATTGAAGCTCCCTCTCGGCGCGAACGCCTCGTCCCGGAACAACGCCGTAATGTCGTAGCTCGCCCGCAGCTTGGCCATCCGCATGTCGTCCAGCCCAATGTCCGCATTAGGCGCCAAATCCAGCTTGCCGATCGTCGTAAACCGGATTCCCCGTTCGCGAAAATGATGTCCCCATCCCGGCAGCATGCCGTCGTAAGGAGTCGTATTGTCCCAGCTGAAAATTTCGTGGGCGTACCGGCTCGTCATCAGCGAAGCGCGCGACGGCACGCAGAGCGGGCAGTTCGTGTAGGCGCCTGCAAACCGCGCGCCCGAAGCCGCCAGCGCATCGAGGTTGGGCGTCCTCGTGATCCCTCCGTAACAACCGGTGAATGACGGATTGTGCTGATCGGAAAGGATGAAAATAACGTTCATGGGCGCCCCTCCG
>JAJFMO010000451.1 GCA_020697475.1 Paenibacillaceae bacterium
TCGGCACACGTTAATGGGCGGGGTCGGCACGGCCGGTGCAGTCATGGGTTATTACTTCGGCTCGCGCGGCGGGCTGTTCGAACAACTCGACCGCCAGGTGTCGGCAACCGAGAAAGCCGTCTATACCCCTTCTTACGGCATCAATGCGGAAGGCAAGCAGTACGTCATGGAGCAAGAAGCGCTCGCGGCAGGAGTTATCATCCGCTACAATACGACGGTGATCCGGGTCATCCAGGAAGGCAAGACTGTGCACGGAGTGGAATGCTTCTCGCCGGAGTTGGGCAGCCGGATCATTGCCGCCAAGGTCGTGATCGATGCGACGGGCAACGCCGACATCTGCCGGATGGCGGGGTGCGAGCTGCGCGCCGGGCGAGAGTTCGACGGTCAGGCTCAGCCGTTCTCCAATCCGGTGTTCACGATCGAGAACGGCCGTATTCGCGGCAGATATACCGATTCCGGCTACGTATTCCCCGAAGATCCGGACAGCTTGTCGAACGCGATCGTCGAGTCCGCCTTGTTGTCGACACATCTGCGCGAGCGATATGAAGAGGGCCAGCGGTTTTTGCGTGTGGCGCCGCAACTTGGGATCCGTGAAGGGCAATTTATTGTAGGTGAAGAAAATGTCACCCTCGATCGGTTTTTATTGGGCGACTATTCCAGCGAACCGCTGTTCATGGCCTACTCCAACTTGGACAATCACAGCAAAGACGTCGCGTTCGAGAGCGAGCTGCTGCAGGATTGGACCGTCGCAGCGAGTTTGTGGGGGATGAAATTCACCGTGCCGATTCCGCTTGGAGCGATGATTCCGCGCGGATACGATGGGCTCTTGGCGGCGGGGCGCAGCTTGGCCGTCGATCACGATATGGCCACCTGTGTACGGATGAAGCGCGATATGCAGAAATGCGGCGAAGCCGCTGCCTATGCATCTCAACTCTCGATTCGCAACGGGGTTCCCCTGCGGGATGTTGCTTACGCTGAGCTTGCCGGGATGCTGCGCGAATCGGGTTGCTTGGCCGAGCATGAGAAGGTGTACTTCGAGCACCGCCTGGAAGCGAACGATTCGTCGAATCCGTTCATTACTTGGCTGACCGACAGTGAGGAGATCAAGGCAGGATTGGCCGGAGTGAAGCCCGGGGTGGCGATCTGGTCGGTGCGGCTGTTGGGAGATGCAATGCGTCCGAAGCTGCTGGAATGGTTGGGTGCGGATGGCACAGACAACGAGCATCTTCGCAAGCACAGCGCCATCGCGCTGGCTCTGATCGGTGCCGCAGAAGCGGCTCCCGTCCTGCTGGAGATGGCGCGGGAGAAAGATCCGTTCGTGCCGCGCACCAGCTTGAAGTATAACCAGGCGCGGGGATATACCGCCGTTTACCTGCTTGGCAAGCTCGGCTGCGTGGAGGCGATTCCGGATTTAATCGATATCCTGAACACGCGGGAAGGATTCACGTACATTGATTCAAACAAGGAGTTTTTGTCCGACGAGCGGGATTTGCGGTTCCAGTACGTTTCCTTCTCTCTAACGGCTCTTGCGCGGATCGGGGACCGGCATCCGGAGTCGCGCCAGGCGATCGCCCAGGCGTTGACCGATTTTGCGAGCCGGTTGGATCAATCGCTGATGATCTCTTTCAAGGGGAGCTCGGAAATTTTCAACATCATGGACGATAAAATTCGCCAGCTGATCGACTCGACGCTGAAGCGTTGGGAAGCTCATGCGGCGATTCTTCCTCAAAGCGCCCGCGTTTAGTCGGCGAAACTAGGTTATCGCCGAGCTGTTGGCTCATATGGCCGTTGACTTCCTCGTTTGCTCAATGCAGGGGGAAGTTAACGGCCTTTTTGCCGTTAAGCGCCACGTTAACTTGGGGCAAGGGGTACTTAACGGCGTTTCCGCCGTTAAGCGTCACATTAGCTTGGGACAAGGGGTGGTTTACGGCATTTCTGCCGTTAAGCGCCACGTTTGATTGAGACAAGGGGTGGTTTACGGCATTTCTGCCGTTAAGCGCCACGTTAGATTGAGACAAGGGGTGGTTTACGGCATTTCTGCCGTTAGCCTCCTCGTTGGTCAGTGGAGAACGTTGATTTACAGCCTTTGTGCTCTAATTCCAACGTGTCCCCTCAATCCACCCTCACCATTTAGCGTTTTGATTCGCTCCAAAAGCAGTAGTTTCAGCAACCAAAACAAACTGACACAAATTGAGCTCGAAACGACTCGGTAGTTGCTTTAACCAAAACTATTTGACTAAAACTGACCTCCGAACGGCGCATCAAACCAGCCATCCATCGCGAACCCAACCCACTCCAGCCTCATCCTAACGCTTCCAGATTCCGCATATAAAACTCGCGCCACTCCTCCAGATGATTCGTAGAAGCTAGGGCCGTCGGGAACTGTTCAAGCAGCCTTCTCCGAACTTCTTCCGTATCGATAGGGTTGGCGATCAGCTCCACTTTGTTCGACTGGCACTCCTGCGCATATTCACGCGTCAAAAAAGGATGAGGCATCCACAAATACTCCGAGCCTATCTGCTTCATGAACGGGAAAGCGGCCGGGGTCAGGCATCCCATGATCAGGCAGATCGCCACCTTCGAGTCCAACTCTCTGACCTTTAGCAGCGAATAGTGATCGAACGACATCATAATAACCTGATCGGCCATTCCCAGAGCGTGGACAGTCTGAAGTGTTTTTGCCTCGATTCCTTCATAATTGTTTACGAAATTTTTCAACTCCACAAACACCTGGATTCGATCTTTGGCAAGCCGCAACGCCTCCTCCAGCGTCGGGATCGTTTCCCGTCCCCCTACGGTTAATTCCTTCAACTCAGCCAGTGTAAAATCCTTCACCTTGCCGCAGGCATTGCACATCCGATTGACGGTCGAATCGTGAATAACGACCGGAACGCCGTCTTTGCTCAAATGCACGTCCAACTCCAGATGTGTAAAGCCCAAGTCAATTGCAGCCTGGTATCCTGCCAACGTATTCTCCGGATGTTTGTCCGGACAACCGCGATGGGCTATTCCTCTGATCCTCACTTGCGCTCACTCCCATTGTTGTGTTCCTTTGTCATGTTCCGTTGTTGTATCCCTTTGCCCTCTCCCCTTTATTTTCTCACCCTTGGCCGTGGAAGTAAACCGCGCCTCACTTCCCTTGTCCGGGCACTCAGCGCAAGGCGGAGGAAGTCGCCAATGCTAGGATTGCGGCCGCCCACAAAGAAAATCCCGTTGCCAGAGATACGCGAACATTTAGCCGCTTTTCAGTCCGTGACGATCAGCCTGTCCCATTGTTATCGTATCTCAGTTCGACGTATCAGGATTCCACTGAACTTGTCGAGCCCTATGGCGAATCCTCCTATTTTAACCGTCCACCACTTCAATCGAAAACCACGTAACTCCCTCACATTCGCGACATATGCAGGCTTCATATTTTTTTCAACCTTGCTTTTGTCTCCGCGGGGATGCCTGCGATCAGCTCAGCCCAATGGTTAGCCGGCGTAACAGGCTGAGCCGTAAACCGAAACTCTTGGTCGGTAATGTCAAGAGTGGCCCTGTCGGTCGGCAGCTCCCACTGAAACTTCCTGCGTGCTTCCAGCATGCTCGGGATTAAGGAAGGCCCGATAGAACCCCAGCTCTCGTCCTTCTTCTTCACCCGCATATCGGCGAGCGTTGAAACGCTCATATAGTGCACATAAAAAATTCTTCTCTGCAGCGGCGATTTGTTGGGACGGGAACCATGCGGCGTCGAAATGCAATGGAACAGAACATCGCCCGGCTCCATCTCCACCGGAACGGCGCCGAATCGCGCAAACATCTCCTCGTCCGAGCGAGTGGAGAAATCGACGTGACCGACCAGATGCCGACCTGGAATC
>JAJFMO010000452.1 GCA_020697475.1 Paenibacillaceae bacterium
AAGTGCCTCGAAGCGTAGCGCTCGCACGGTTTAAGACCAAAAATGGCCTTAAAGTGCCCCGAGGTGGAGCGTTCGCGTGGTCTAAGGCCAAAAATGGCCTTAAAAAAGTGCCCCAAGGTTCACTGCAACTTTCATGCTTCTGACACATCCTAAATGAAATAGTAAGCTACGAAGAGGAAATGAAAGGATAATCGCAATCCTTTCGACCTATTTCTATAAATTAGGTCAGCGGACAGTAGTAACACAACATATTGTGTTGTATAATTGAAAATGCGCACAACATGTTGTGCGCACCCTTTTCGCGGAAAAATCAGTCATCATAGCATATTTCGAACTTATCACATTACTACGTTTGGGAGGAAATCATTTTGGAGACGGCGCAACTGAAACGATTGGAAGGGTTAAGCGAAAAAATATTTTTGGACAGGTACGCCATGAAGGAGGCCGACACAAGCAAAACGAAGGTCGGAGATACCGTCTTGGTGCTGACCAAGGACGACCCGAAGTTTCCCGCCAAGGAGGTTGGGGAGATTATCGCCCGCAACGGGCGGGACGTGACGGTTAAGCTGCGCAGCGGCAACACGGTGGAATCGTCCATTGAGAAGCTGACCCTGACGATCGAGAAGACGCCGGAGGACATGTGGGATCGTCTGGCCAAGGCGATGGCTTCGGTGGAAGCGACTCCTGAGAAAAAACAAGAGTGGACAAATAAGTTCCGTTACATATTGGACGACTGGAAGCTCGTGCCCGGCGGACGGATCGCTGCAGGCGCCGACGCCAGCGACGAGCTGACGCTGTTCAACTGCTACGTCGTACCATCTCCGCATGACAGCCGCGGAGGTATTATGGCGACGTTGTCGGAAATGACCGAGATCATGTCGCGCGGCGGTGGCGTCGGGATCAACCTGTCTTCTTTGCGTCCGCGCCGCGCCGTGGTGAAGGGCGTGAACGGCTCCTCCAGCGGCGCCGTGTCGTGGGGCGGACTGTTCAGCTATACGACCGGTTTGATCGAGCAAGGCGGGAGCCGCAGGGGCGCTCTTATGCTGATGATCAACGACTGGCATCCGGATCTGCTTGACTTCATCACCGTCAAGTCGACGATGGGCCAAATTACGAACGCCAACTTGTCGGTTTGCGTGAGCAACGACTTCATGAAGGCGGTCAAGGAAGACCTCGATTGGGAGCTCGTCTTCCCCGACACGGCCGACCCGGAATACAACGAGATTTGGGACGGCGATCTGACTCGCTGGAAGCAGCTCGGCAAGAAGGTGAAGACGGTTCGTTCAGTCCGTGCGCGCGATATTTGGCATACGATCATCGAATCGGCTTGGAAATCGGCCGAGCCCGGCGTCGTGTTCATGGAATACTACAACCAGATGTCGAACAGCTGGTACTTTAATCCGATCATTTGTACAAATCCTTGTGGTGAACAAGGCCTTCCGGCATGGGGTGTCTGCAACTTGTCGGCGATCAATCTGGGTAAGTTTTACGATGAGGAGAAGCACGACGTCGCGTGGGACGAGCTCGGCAAGACGGTCCGCTACTCGACCCGTTTTCTCGACAATGTCTTTGACAAGACCCCTTATCATTTCCCGGAAAATGAAGCGAATCAAATGGCCGAGCGCCGCGTCGGCTTAGGCACGATGGGGCTCGCGGAGCTGATGATCAAGCTGGAAGTGCGCTATGGCAGCCCGGAATCGCTCGATTTTCTGGACAAGCTGTACGGCTTTATGGCTAAGGAATCGTACCTGGCGTCGGCCGACATTGCCGAAGAGAAGGGCTCGTTCCTGAAGTTCGAGGCGGATAAATTTTTACAGAGCGGGTTTATGCGAAATATGCTGTCCGATTACCCGGAAGTCGGGGCGGCGATCCAGAAGAAAGGGATGCGCAATGTCACCGTCATCACTCAGGCGCCGACCGGCAGCACGGGCACGATGGTCGGGACGTCGACCGGGATTGAACCGTACTTCGCGTTCGAGTATTATCGGCAAAGCCGTCTCGGCTACGATAAGCAACTTGTGCCGATTGCTCAAGAGTGGCAGGATGCACATCCAGGCGAAGAGCTACCGCCGCACTTCGTGACGGCGATGGATTTGTCGGCCAAGGATCATATTCGAGTGCAAGCAACGATTCAGAAGTGGGTCGACAGCTCGATTTCCAAGACGGCGAACTGTCCGGCGGACTTCACCGTGGAAGAGACGAAGGAGCTGTATGAGCTGGCGTTCGATCTTGGCTGCAAAGGCGTGACGATTTACCGTGACGGAAGTCGCGACGTGCAGGTGCTGCAGACGGAGAAGAAGGACGCGGACAAGGACGGCGCGACGGCAGCCGGGGCGGCTTCGGCAGAGCCGGCAGCTGTGGAAGCTTCGACGGGTGATGCGGAGGCGATCGACAGTTTGACGCAGACGCTGTCGGTACCGGTCAGCAAGCAGACCGAGCGCGTGTTTGACAAGCAGTACAAAAGCCGGCCTCAAATTTTGCGCGGGGCGACGTACAAGATCAATACCCCGTTCGGCATGGCCTACATTACGATTAACGATCTGAACGATACGCCGGGAGAAATTTTCCTGAACGTCGGCAAAGCCGGCTCCGACGTGTTCGCGATGTCCGAAGCGCTCGGCCGCGTCTGCTCGCTGTTCCTGCGCTATGGTGAGCATGGCAACAAAGTAAGCCTGCTGATCAAGCACTTGAAAGGCATCGGCGGCTCTGGCGCCATCGGCTTCGGCGTCAATCGCGTCGAATCGATCGCCGACGCTGTCGCCAAAGCACTCGAGTTGCACGTCGAGCGCAGTTCGGCCGCGTACGGTTCGGGCTCCGGCACGGTGGCACAAGCGCCGGCTCCCGAAGCCGTAGTTGCTTCACCAGCGGACGTTTCACACGCCGCGCATAGTGCCACCGGGGCGGCCACGTCGCTCGACCTGTGCCCAGGCTGCGGCACCGCTTCGCTGATCAGCACCGAAGGCTGCAAAACCTGCACCAACTGCGGATACAGCAAGTGCTCGTAGAACTTTAGAACACTTTTTAACGCGTATAAAAAAAATGACCACCACTGGGTTATGCGTCACGTTTCTTGATGCTATAGCCCAGTGTTTTTTATTTCCATAAGAAATTGAATACGCATTGATATTATTACGAAGTCGTATTAGTATATACTTGATGATTGTAACTTACTTTCCTGCATGGAGAAGCATAACATATGGATCACATTTTTGAATTATTTTTGAAAAACGGGTTACGTCCCTTGAGCCTGCTCCCGGAAATCGTCGGTTTGGAGCGTGCAGTTAACCGATCAGAGATAGCGGTACTGCTAATGCTGCATTTTCGCGGCGAGATGACAATGTCAGAACTTGCATCAGAATTGGGAGCACCGTTGAGTACTATGACAAGCCTGGCCCAACGGCTTGTTCGAAAAGGTTTGATTGCACGCCGCCAATCTGATAAGGATCAACGTATCATCTTGGTCGAGCTTTCGGAGAAAGGATTGCAATTGGTCTCTCAAGTAAGGTCGACCATTGAAGGAGCGTTTGCCCGTGTACAAGCATCGCTTAGCGATGAGGAGTTAAAGCAATTTCTTTCTTTAGCCATAAAGATTGGCAAGGCCATTCAAGGGCAGGAGGTAGGGGAAACACCAATCGCCCAGCCTTCCAAAGTTCGAAATATCCCAATTGTCGACTAAATTTTTCCATCAGAAAATTTTTTTAATTAAAGATACGATTTCGTAATAAATGGAGGGATTAAGATGAGAATTATCATTTATACCGGTAAAGGCGGAGTCGGAAAAACCAGCGTTGCTGCAGCTACAGCGGTCAGACTCGCAGAACAAGGACAACGCACATTGGTTTTAAGTACAGATG
>JAJFMO010000021.1 GCA_020697475.1 Paenibacillaceae bacterium
ACCGTGCGGTGGAAGATTGATGCCGCGGCCCCCGGCGATTGAGGTGACGACGTGTTTCTGACGAGAGTAAAATATGAAAAGGGCCTAATAAGCGACGCAAGTGAATTTCCTTTCAACATCCCCTTGTTTGAGCAACTGGATACAGTCGCATTCGACAAGCGAGTCACCCTCTTCGTGGGCGAGAACGGGACGGGGAAATCGACGCTTCTGGAAGGGATCGCGGCAGCCATCGGCTCGATAACGGTGGGAGTGGAGGATGTGTTGCACGATCCCTCCTTGGATCATGCCAAGAAGGTCGCACCATACCTCAAGCTGTCCTGGAGAGTGAAGACGAAGAAGGGATTTTTCTTGCGGGCGGAAGATTTTTTAAGCTTCTCCAAGAAGATGAAGATGCTCCGAGCCGAAATGCAAAGAAACCTGGAGCAAGTCGAGGAAGAGTATAAAGATCGTTCCGATTTCGCGAGGAATCAGGCCAGATCGCCGTACCTGAAATCGATCGCCGAGATGGACAGCCGTTACGGAGTCGACCTGGACGCCAGATCGCACGGGGAAAGCTTCTTGAAGCTGTTTCAATCGCGTCTGATTCCTAACGGGCTATACCTCTTGGACGAGCCGGAAACCCCGCTTTCTCCGATGAAACAGCTCGGTTTCTTATCCTTGATCAAAGAGATGACCGAGCATAACTGCCAGTTTATTATCGCCACTCACTCGCCAATCTTAATGGCCTATCCGGATGCAGCCATATACAGCTTCGATGAATCGCCCCCTGCAGGCGTAAGCTATAACGAGCTGGAGCATGTGAATCTCACACGCGATTTTCTGAATTCGCCGGAGCGGTTTATCAGGCATCTGTAGTCCCCGTCGACATTGGGATAATTTGTTGGCGGTGTTTTCATAAAAAATTCGATAAAGTAATATAAACAGGATGTGAAAAATGGTACACTGGAATCATGTGATCATTGAACCGGAAATCAAATATGGGATGAAATAAGGGACGATAAACATGGGCAACTCACGAACGGATTCAGACGTGATTTTAATTGGTGCTGGCATTATGAGTGCGACATTGGGGTCGCTGCTGAAAGAATTGGTTCCCGAATGGGAGATTACCGTCATCGAGAGACGGGCTACACCGGGGGAAGAAAGCTCCAACGAATGGAACAATGCGGGCACGGGACATTCGTCATTGTGCGAGCTGAATTATACCGTCGAGAAATCGGACGGATCGATCGATATCAGCAAGGCTGTGAAAGTGAATCAAGAGTTTCAGCTTTCGAGACAGTTCTGGTCTTACCTCGTCAACAGCGGTCTCATCAGCAACCCGCGGGATTTCATCTCGCCGTTGCCGCACATGAGTTTGGTTCATGGGGAGCAGGACGTTGCTTTTCTGAGAAAAAGATTCGAAGCATTGTCCGGTAATCCTCTGTTTCATGGAATGGAGTTTTCCGACGATCCGGATCAATTGAGCGAATGGATTCCGCTGGTGATGAAAGACCGGGTTGTAGATAAACCGATCGCAGCCACGAGAATTGAATCCGGCACGGACGTCAACTTCGGAGCATTGACACGCATGTTGTTCGATCATCTGCAGAAGAAGAATGTCGACATCCATTTCCATCAGAATGTTGATGATATCAAGCGCACAAGCGACGGCTCGTGGGAATTGAAAGTGCGGAATCTCACGAACGGAACTGTCGAACGGCGCAGAGCGAAATTCGTCTTCATCGGCGGCGGCGGCGGAAGCTTGCATCTGCTGCAAAAATCGGGGATTCCAGAAGGAAGAGGGGTCGGAGGCTTCCCGGTGAGCGGAATCTTCATGGTGTGCCGGAACCCGGAATTGGTGGCGCAGCATCACGCCAAAGTATACGGCCAAGCGCCGGTCGGCGCCCCTCCGATGTCCGTACCCCACTTGGATACGAGGTTGATCGACAAGAAAGAATCGCTGTTCTTCGGGCCTTTCGCCGGCTTCTCCCCGAAGTTCTTGAAGTTTGGCTCGATGTTCGATTTGTTGACTTCCATCAAGCCGCACAATCTGATCACGATGCTTGCGGCCGGAGTGAAGAACATCCCGTTGACCAATTACTTAATCAAGCAATTGATGTTGTCGAAAGAGCAGCGGTTGGAAGCATTGCGGGAGTTCGTGCCGAACGCCAAGAGCGAAGATTGGGAGTTGCTAGTGGCGGGCCAGCGGGTGCAGGTCATCAAGAATACGGCAGCCGGCCGAGGAATATTGCAATTCGGTACGGAAGTGATCAGCGCCGCCGACGGCTCGATCGCCGCCCTGTTGGGAGCATCTCCAGGCGCGTCGACTGCGGTTTCCGTTATGCTTGAAGTCATAAAACGGTGCTTCCCGCAGCATATTAAACAGTGGGAACCGAAAATTATCGAAATGATTCCATCCTACGGCATGTCGCTGCAGAACAATCCGGAGTTGATCCGCGAGATGCACGCCACCACGGCGCGGACGCTTGATCTAGTGAGCGATACAGGAGAGAGCGGAAATAAAACAGCAGCTTTGAATTAGATAATGGACCGAGCAAGGAAGCTGGGGGCTATGCGCGATTACCGACGCATCAGCTGTTCCAGCTCGTCCTTCTCGTCACCGGTCAGTAGCGTTTCCGCCAGCGGGAACAAGTTCTTCTCTTCCTTGGCAAAATGTTGCGTTAACGTCGCATACGCTTGCTCAGCGTGTATTGCAATGGATTGCGCCTCGTCCTCGCTTAGGTTCGCCCCCGCCCGTTCGGCCTCCGTAAGAAAGTCCTGCAAATGTTGCTCCGCCTTCTCGTGCTCGAATTCCATCACTTCAATCGTTCGGTCATTCTCCCCAAGCCTGCGTGCCGTTATAGGAAACAACCCTTCTTCTTCTCGCTTGGAATGGGCCTCCAACGCCTTGGTGAACGCCGAAACCATCCCGTTCAACTCCGTAAAAAGCCGGGTCACCTCAGGGCCGGATTGAAATTGAACCTCCTCAACAACCTCATAAAACTTCTCCATCTCTGCCCTCAATTTCACATGCTCGGCCATTAGCAACCTCAGTGGCGCGCACCAACCTGTCTTCGGCGGCTCCATCGGCAATCACCCCAGTAATAGCATACCAGAAATTAGCTAGCGGTTTTGTGATTCGACTCACATTTTTTACAAGCGTTAAATCTATTTGCGGTAAAAATGGCAGACGGGAGCGAGCCGGTTCGGGGAATCCACGTTGCTCGGAGGGTTAAACTAACTTAACGCTTTTTCGAGCCCTTATTTGATGGGAAAGGTGGGGGAAGGCAGCAAATAAAGGTTGTTTCGAGCCCTTATTCCGGACTTCTGAGCAGATACTGGGCCTTCTCATTCAAATAACGTTCTGAAAAGATGCTATGAAGCGATTATTTCGCAGGCACACATTTCTTCCCCAGGGGTTTCTCGTCATTCTCCGTCTGATTTTCAAAATATTCTTTCCCCTTCAACCGGATTTCCTGAAGAAAGAATGTTCCGATAAAGGTGAGGATAGCGAAAACCAATCCGACATAAAACAGTCTGCTCATCCCCGAGGTTAGCGATAATTTCACCGCCTCTACGAATGAAACATACATTTGGTGCCCTTGCTCGCCGAATTTCTCAAACTGCGCGGCGATCGCCTGTTGGGCTTGCGGTGTCAGCAGCTGTTGCGGATCCGCGCCCAGGGCGCCGGCACCCTCCATTTGCTTCAATGATTCGGGCAGCACTGCATTTAATTTATTGTGAAACGTTATATTCAGGACGGCGCCGAAGATCGGTGCTGCGATGACACCTCCGAGAGATTGCACAAACTGCTGTGTTGAATTGACGGTTCCCATAATTTTGTAAGGGAAAGCGTTCTGCACCGCCACGTTTAACAGCGGCATCACAGCGCCGATGCCGATGCCGAGGATAATCATATCCAGCACCAACATGCCGTAGTGCGTGTCCACGCTAATCTGCGACAACAGCCAAGTACCTAATACGACGAACAGTGCGCCGATATGGGCCAAGAAGCGATACTTCCCGGTTTTGCTCATAATTTGGCCGGTAATTACACTGCCGACAATAAAACTGACCATCATCGGCGCCATGACAAATCCGCTGCCCTGGGCATCGAGCCCCACAACCCCTTGAATATACGTCGGCAGAAACATTAGTCCGCTGAACATCGCCATCGAGATGAAAATCCCCAGAATGAGCGAGGTGGAGAACAGGCGATTTTTAAATAACTCTGGAGAAATGATCGGATCTTCCGCATTTCTTTCCATGAGAATAAATAAAAGCAAGAAAATCGCACCGACAATGAACATGGTCATTTCCGTCGTGGACAACCACGGATATTTGGAACCGCCCCATGTGAAAGCCAACAAAATCGGCACCAGACCTAGGATGAGGATGACCGATCCCTTCCAATCGATCTTTGCACGATGCTCATTGCGGACTTTCGGCAAGGTAAAGACGACCCCGAGGATAGCCAGCACGGCAAAAGGCAGATTGATGTAAAATACCCAGCGCCAAGAGAAAGAATCGGTAATCCAGCCGCCCAGTGTAGGGCCAAGAATGCTGGACAATCCGAAGACCGCGCCCATGTAGCCCATGAACTTCCCGCGTTCTTTCGGGTCAAAAATATCCCCGACCGTTGCCCGCGGCATACTCATCATCGCCCCCGCCCCAATCCCCTGCAATCCGCGGGCGAGAACCAATTCCAGCATCGTATGCGCCTGACCGCAGATCGCCGACCCGATCCCGAACATAATGAGTCCAAACAAATAAAACGGCTTACGGCCATACACGTCGGAGAGCTTGCCATAAATCGGTATCGTTACGGATGAGGTCAACATATAGGCGCTAAACAGCCATGCATATAAAGCAAAACCGTTCAAATCGCCAATGATCGTCGGCACCGCTGTCGATACAACCGTCTGGTCCATCGATGAGAAGAACATCGTCAGCATAACCGTTGCGAACGCCCACCATTTTCGCTGCCCGACGATCCGATTGCTCGTCTGAACATTGCTGCTTCTTGATATCCCTTTTGCCACGAGTCATCACCTCTTGCTTATCATCTCCATTCATGGTCAAATTAACCGCTAAGGGGTGGGAGCAACCCTGTTTAAGCAGCCCCCACCCCTGTTCATTTTTAGTTCAATTCGATAGCGGTCAGGCTCCCGTTAGTGGCGAAATCCGACGTGTAATTCACGGAAGCTGTTGCCGTGACGGTACCGTCCGGCCCCGTGATGGTGACGATCGGAGCTGACGAGTAGCCTGAACCGGGATTCGTGATCGTGACGCCGACCAATTGGCCGTCGGCAATGACCGGTTCCGCCGTGGCCAACGTATGCCGCCAAATTCCTCCGTTCCTTCCATTATAGCGATAATAGTTCGAAACCTCGTCCAAGCGGTCGTTCGTAATTCCATAGGGAGAGAGTACGCTCATCAGAGCAGCCTTGTTGGCTTGAGCCTCTTCGGCCGTCGGCCCCCGATCCAAGCCTGCGGGGTGGACGCCGCTGAATGCTTCGCGGAATACTTCCGTCGGCACTCCCAGAGCGGCGGCGATCAGCACGTCCGGTCGGCCATGATCCTGCGGATCGGTGTCGAACCCGCCGGAGATGCGGACTGTGTAGTCTCCCTGCGTCGTCTCGCTGGTGAGGCTTGAAGGCTGTTGATCAGGCTGTTGGGCGGGCTGCTGATTTGCCGGCGGATTCGCGCCATCCCCCAGACCTCCCTGGGGAGCTGACTCTGGCCGGGGAGCCGAATCCGGCAGCGGGGGGCGATCCCCGGTAGGGTTGGCGTCATCGCGTTGGCAATCCCCGTTCGGTCCGGGAGGTTGATTGTCCGGTTGATCGGGCGCTTGGTTGTGCGGACGCGGCTGGTGCGGGCCGGCTGCTGGGCGTGGAGGTTTCGCTGCCCCTTCCGGAGCAGCGGCGGCAGCGGGGTCGCTATGGATGGCCCAACCGAGCGCTCCTCCTGCGATCAGAGTGGTCAACATGCCGGCAATCATCATTTTTTTCATGTTCATCTTCCTTTCAAATAGAATGTTTTGCTGTTTCTGAAATTCATCCTAAGGGAGTTTGGTGAAAAAACGGTGAAAGCGCGCAACTTTTCGAATATAATGATTTCGCGTGGATTTGTGGGAAATAACGGAATGGGGCGCTTCGATGAAAATATTGTTGGCTGAGGACGACGCGCGGCTTGGGAAACTGACGGCTCATATGCTGAAAACCCGTATGAACGGCGAGGTCGATTGGGTGACGACAGGTACTGATGCCTTCGATTACGCCGTCACTTCCTCCTACGATGTCGTCGTGCTCGACTGGATGATGCCCGAGGGGAACGGCCGCGACACGTGCGCCAAGCTCCGACTACACGGGTACAGCGGCGCGATCCTGATGCTGACGGCCAAGGACACGTTGCACGACAGGGTGGATGGACTCGACGCCGGGGCGGACGATTACTTGGTGAAGCCGTTCGAGATGGACGAGCTGTTGGCCCGATTGCGGGCGTTGACGCGAAGAAACTTTGTCCCCTTGGAAGACGATCGGATCACGATCGGCGACCTGGAGCTGCGGCGGGCGGATCAGACCGTGACCCAAGGGGGCCGGGGAGTGCAGCTGTCTCCGCGTGAATTTCAGATTCTTGAGTTGCTGATGCGCAACAAAGGTCGGATCTTGACTCGCGAGATCATCCTCGATAAAGTTTGGGGGCTCGACGCAGAAGTCAACTTGAAAGCGATCGACGCCATCATCAAGCTCATCCGCAAGAAGCTGAAGCCTGACGCATCGCGGGAGTGGATCCAGAGCGTCAGAGGCGTGGGGTACAAAATCGATGCTTAACGGAAACGCTGCCCCCGCCTTCTCGTTGTTCACCCGGATGCGCCGTAGGCTGACACTGCGATACAGTATCGTGCTGATCGTCTTTTTAACACTGTTTGTGGCGATTGTATACGGGCTGTTATTTGCGTTTGTCTGGAACGACCAGCGCTCCCATCTGAACGGTCTCGCCGACAGCGAGATTCATATTTTGCAAGATTGGGTGAATCACGACAATAACCCGAACCGGCTGCCCCCACGATCGATCGAGGACGCTTTCTTCATCAGCGGGGATCAGGCGTTCTACTATTTGCTCGCGGAGAACGGCAATCTGCAACTCGGAGGGGAAATCCAGCCGCAACTGCGTGAGCAGGTGATGGGGCTGATTGAGGCGGGGTATTTTCGGGAGAGAAAGATGGAGAAGGTCACTCTGCAAACGTTCGGCGCGCCAATCCCTGCAGGGCAAATCGGTACCGCAGCCGGCCGCAACGGGATTTTCCTTGTGACCGATCGCGATCTGGTTTGGAACGGGCAGCGGATCGGCAAGCTGTATGTGGGCAAGGAAGTGACGTTCCAGCAAATCTTGTTCCGGTATTTATTGATCTTGTTGGTCGGATTGGCGCTGTTGTTCTTCGCGTTGATCGTCTGGCTCAGCCACTATATGTCCCGTAGGGCAATCCTTCCGGTGGAGAAGGCTTACGACAGGCAGCGGGAGTTCACGGCGGATGCCTCTCACGAATTGCGCACCCCGCTAAGCGTGTTGATGGCTTCGATTGAGGCGCTGCAGATGGAAGCCTGCTCGGCGGCGGCTGGTGTCGCAGACGGCACAGAGAGCAAAACGGCGGGTGGTGGAGGCGATGCGATGAACGGTTCCTTTGCCCGAGATGTGCTTGAAGGAATGAAAGAAGAAGTGCGGTCGATGACGAAGCTGACGGGGGATCTGCTGCACTTGGCTCGCTCCGATTCAGGCGATTTTGTGCTCGATTGCAGGCTCTTCGATGTAAAGGAATCGGTGGATCGCGTGGTGGACAAGCTTCGGCCTCTGGCTGATGCCCGCGGGGTAGCCGTCAAGGTGTTTGCACCCGGCGTTGTGCCCATGAATTGGGATGCAGAGAGGATGTCGCAGCTGCTCGTACTGCTAATCGACAACGCTATCAAATATACGCCGCAAGGCGGGTCGGTCGCGGTCACGCTGAAAGATGAAACAGCAAGAGGGCAGCGCAGGCTGATGATCGAAGTCAAGGACAACGGGATCGGGATCCCACCCGAGGCGCTGCCCCGCATCTTCGACCGGTTCTACCGTCAGGATCTGGCGAGATCGCGCGAAACCGGCGGCCACGGTCTGGGGCTGGCCATCGCCAAGGAGATTGTGGAGACGGGGAGAGGCACGATTCAAGTGGACAGCAAGGTGGGGGAGGGAAGCACCTTCACGGTGTCGCTTCCCTTGCCTCATAGGTAAATGTCGCCTGATCCACCCTTGTTACGTCGGACCGTTGCCGCAGATCATCCATCAGTTGAAAAAGGGCGCCGTCCTTCATCTTCGCTTCGATCATCACGTCTAAGCTTGGCGTCATACCGGCAACGGAGCGCAAAAATTCCACGAACCCTTCGGGCTCAATGTAGTCCGCATGGCTGCGAACGTTGTTCCCTTCCTTCGGGCTGGACGCATGGATTTTCGGCGGAAGCCCGCCCGCGCCATCCATGCCATCCGCACCGTCCACAACGGAAAAATCCGTCCACGTTCGCAAAATCCGCGGCCACAGCTCCTCCACCGTCTCACCGGAAGGATTCACCTGATCGTGATGGATGTCCAACACCATGGGCACGCCGACTTGTTCGCAGATCGCCAGTGTCTCGCTTGCATTGAACGTCTTGTCGTCATTCTCCAGCGTAATCCGGCGGCGAACTGCGTCGGACATCGCCAGGAACTGGCGGACGAACCGCTGCCCCGCCGCCTCCTTGTCCCCATAGGTGCCGCCAATGTGAATGTTGCACTTGGCCGCCTCACCCAAGCCCATGGCATCGAGCATTCGCACGTGGCGCTCAAGATCGGCCACCGAAGTCCTCAAGACGTCCTCCCGCGGCGTACTAAGCACGGTAAAATGATCCGGATGAAAGCCGACCCGCATGCCGTGGGCCCTGACGATCTCGCCGATCTCGGCGAAATTGGGGACCAATTCGGCAATCGGATCCCAATCTTCCAGAAGCGGGTGGCCGAAGAGCGGAATCAGCTTGGAGGAGAAGCGATACAGCCGAATGTCATGAGCGATGTTGTGGCGAAGCAGACGTACGGTGTTGTGCAGGTTGTCCGCCGCGATCCTCTCCAGCTTGCGAATGGCGGCGTCGCGATCCGCTAATTTGGCGAACGATGTGGCGGTCATTGTCTTAGACGGCGATGCGTTCTGCACCACCGTCGACATGGCGACATAGCCGAGGCGAACCTTCATACCGGTCACTCCGTTTCAAGGGAAGTTTTCTTGTTCATTTTCCCCAATTATCGAAGTTTACAATGCTTTTGACACACTTTCCCATTGCCGATATCATTAGGTTGGGCACTACAAGCGGATCATTGGGAGGAGAGGGAAACCCATATGGCCAACATCATGATCGTCGACGACTCCGAGCATATTGTGAAGCGTTTGCGCGCGATTCTGGAGGAGCTGGGGCATCAAGTGATCGCGGAGGCCAACAACGGCCGGGAAGCGGTGGATCGATACGATCCGGGCAAGGTCGATCTCGTGACGATGGACATTCAGATGCCGGTCATGGACGGGATTGAGGCCGTGCGGCACATTCGCGGGAAGCACCCGCATGCGGTGATCGTAATGGTCAGCTCAGTGGAGGACCGCGGCAAAGTGTTCGAAGCGATCAAGCTGGGAGCGAAAAATTACATACTGAAACCTTTTGTGGACGATAAGGTGAAGAAGGTGCTTCAGGACGCACTGGGCGTGACGATGGCGCGTAACTCGGTTGATCCGTCGGCTCAGGCTGATTCGGCAACCCCGGTTGCATCGGAGATTTCGGCAATTCCCGGCAAGGTGCCGGATGCGCTGGAGCTTCAACCGGTGGATGTTGCATCCCTGCCGTTCGAATTGTTCCATCTCGCTGATCGTACGGTGCTAATCATCCAGCGTCACCTTCATCGCCAAGAGGCGGAAGGGCTGCGTGTTTGCTTGCAGGGACTTTTATTTTTTCGAAAAATGAAGTTGGTAGTGGAATGCTGGGAGCCGCTCCGGGATGACCGGGTGTTGCGTATGCTGCTGGACTTTGCGTCGGCCGTGCGCGAACAGAAAGGGTTGGTCGGCTTCGTGACGGACAATGCGTCCTTCTACTCTGCGCTGCAATCCCAATGGGGCGCCGAAGTCTATCGAGAATACAAAGAAATTAAGTGGTGAGGAGAGGGAGTTATGCCGGAGAACGCCGATCTGCGTCAGTGCCCGATCCTTCGCAACTTGTCGGATGAAGATTGGAAAGCCGTCGCCCCTCTGCTGAGCGTGCGCGAATATGAGCAAGGGGCTGTCCTCGTCAACCAAGGGGAACTGGGAGTCGATTTCCATATTCTGATATCCGGAACGGCGGATAGGCACCGGGAGCAGGGGGGAGCCATCCAGGTGGCGAAGCTGGACCCCGGCAGCCACGTGGGGGCGATGCCATGCTTGACCGGAGGGGCGATGGAAGCGACGGTCGTCGCGGAGAGCTCAGTGCGAACGGTTGCGACGGGGCGGGAAGGGCTCCTGATGTTGATGGACAAGAGCGCTTCGTTCAGGCGCGAGATGATCGAGGCAATGGTGCGGCGGATCAACGAGTCGAACGATAAAGTGGTGGAGGAGTATACGAGAAGCTTTGCAGTGATGCGGCAGCTGGAGACGGAACGGCAGGCGCGCTTCGGCGATTTGGTCGGAAGCAGCCGCTTCATGCGGCAGTTGCGGGTGGAAATTACGGTGCAAGCGCTGCAAGAGGGACCGCTCTGCCTGATCGGCGAGAAGGGTGTGGGCAAGTCGCACGTCGCCGCGGAAATTCACGCCGCATCTCGTCGTGCAGAATACCCGTTGCTTACCGTAGATGCCGGCGGGATCGGCGATATGTTGGAACAATGGGAGTTTCAGGCGCGGGCGGCCAAGGGCGGCACGATCGTCCTGGAGCAAGCGGATTTGCTGCCGCCGGATTTGTTGTATCGCTTGCTTCGTCCGCTAACGGAAACAAGGGTGATTCTGACGGTGCAGCAAAAGCCGGACATTCCGCAAGAGCTTAAGGTGTATGAGTTGGAGCTGGTTCCGCTGAGGGAGCGCCAAGACGATATTCCGCTGCTCGCGCATGCGTTCCTGGCGGAGGCCGGCGTCCCTCATCCGGGGGACATCTTATCGCAGGAAGCGCTGAATATGATCGCCGCGTTCCCGTATTTGGCCGGCAATGTCCGGGAGTTGAAGCGGGTCGTCCAAGACGCGCTGCTCCTAAGCGGCGGCAGAATCATTCGCACCTCGCATCTGCGGTTCGGAAGCGTGCGTGAGCCCGGCAGCCGACCGAAAATCGGAGTGGCGCTGGGAAGCGGTTCCGTCCGGGGTGCGGCGCACGTCGGCGTCTTGAAGGTGATGGAGCAAGTCGACATCCCCGTCGACATCATCGCTGGGACGAGCGTCGGCGCGTTCATCGGAGCGCTCTATGCGGGAGGACAGCCGATCTCCGCATTCGAACGGGTGCTGCCCACCGTGCTGTGGAGGCAGCTCGTAAAGCCGACGTTGCCGCCCAGGGCGTTCGTCCACAACCATCCGATGGCCCGATTCGTCGAGAAGTATATCGGCCCGGTCCACTTCGAAGACTTGCCGATTCCGTTCGCGGCGGTGGCGTCGGATGCGGTCAGCGGCGAAGCTTATGTGCTCAATAAAGGCCGGGTATCCCACGCGATTTGCGCTTCCACGGCGATCCCGGGGTTTATGAGACCGGTTAAATATCACAACCGGGTCCTTGTCGACGGTGCGGTCGTCCATCCGGTGCCCGTTGCGCTGGCCAAGAGCATGGGCGCCGACATTGTCATCGCCGTCGATCTCAGCACCCCGGCCAGAGGGGAACCGAAGCATTTTGTCGCCAGCATCCTCAACACGATTGACATCATGAGCGCGAAAATTTTGAACGACGAGCTGCAATTGGCCGATGTCGTGTTAAATCCGCAGCTCGGGACGAACCAGGTAACGTTCAAAGCGTCCGCTGCGTTCATCGAAGTGGGCGAACAAGCCGCTCGCGAGGCCGTAACGACAATCAAGCGGAAAATTGCCGTGTCCATGGGGCGGCTCGGTTGAAATGCGAGCCAAAAACAGCGAACCGCGTCTTATACTTTGGCCAACGCCTTGCGGTCGGGAGCCAGCGGTGTCTGCTCCAGCCAGGCGCGTTCGATCATGATGTCGAAGCCTTCTTTGCCGAATTGCAGAATTTTAGGGATGAACCGGGCATACCCCGCAGTGAGATCCACTCGGGCCGATGTGGAGATGGCGTGACCGATATAGGCCAATCCTGTGGAATTCAGTGTACAGATCAAGAACATGATCAATTTATCGGAGAACGGCGAGGTGGTGGAATCGGTCACTTCCGAGTTGACCATGATCGTCCCCAGAAGATCGTCTTTGATCAGCAGTTGATTCAGGAATTCGATCTGATTCAGCACCAGTTCCTTGCCATTCAGCAGATGGCGCTTGACCTCCTCGTCTTTGGCGACCTGGATGAATCCGGTCAACAAGATCAGCCCGAAATAATTACGCTCGATATTGTAGAAGATTTCGGTAATTTCCACCACGTTCAACGGCCGCTTTTCCTCCAGCCATTTGGATAAGAACGTCTCCTTCTTTTTCAAAAATTCAACATGGTTGGGGTAAGGGATCATCGGCGGCCTGTCGTAAATCCCTTTGGCCACCATCAGGTCGACGGAGATGTTATAGAGTTCGTTGGTGGACTGTAGACATTGGGTGAAAAATTGCCGGATATCCTTCCGCGCCACGTTGGAGACGATGTTGCCATAAGTGACAAGACCGATGCGGCTCATGCCGTATACATAGCTCAAGGAAAAAATATCATTAAACAAAGCGGGAGCGTCCAAGTTGATGTCTTTGTCACCGAACCCCTCGGGGACGGGGAAGTTTTCGCCTTCGAAAATATCCTTAATGAACTTCCTATGCGTCTGAGTGAGCTTGAGCGTTCGCTTCAACAGTTCCTGAAGCTCGGGAGTTTTGTTATGCTGCAGCAAATGTGTCGCCAGGCACGCCGAAAGACTGTCGCTTATGTAAACCGTCCATAAACTGGCGATCTCGGTGGAAGACAGACGCGTGATGTGGGTAACTTGCATGGAAATCTCCTCCATATCCAGTAACTAATATCCAGTTTTCATTATTCTCCGGGGAGTGAGTTCGTATGTATGATCATGGAAAAATGCCGAATGTATTGCTGATTATGACGGATCAACAAAGGTGGGATACTCTGGGAGCCTATGGAAATTCCGTCATCGAGACGGCTAATCTGGACTGGTTGGCGTCCAAGGGTACCGTGTTTGAACGGGCCTACACGCCCTCTCCGTCATGCATACCGACAAGAGCGGCCTTGTTGACGGGTATGGATCCTTGGAATACAGGGATATTGGGGACAGGCAAAGGCCAGGGACCGATGGGGGTCGGATTCCGGCATACGCTTCCCGGGGAACTGGCAAAGGCCGGATATCATACGCAAGGCGTAGGATCGCTAGGTTTCCATCCGCGAAGGGCGCTGAACGGATTTCATCATACCGTGCTGGGCGGATCGGAAGTGGAGAAAGACTCCGGTACCGGATACGTTTCGGATTACCAATTGTGGTTTGACAGAAACAAGACAGGGGATTACGAGATTACGGATCATGGGATCGATTGCAATTCCTGGATGTCCCGGCCGTATCATGCTCCGGAGTTTCTTCATCCTTCCAACTGGACCGTGAACGAGTCCGTTCAATTTATTCGCCATCGGGACCCGACGAAGCCGTTCTTTCTGAAAACTTCGTTCGGCAGGCCTCATTCGCCCTATGTGCCGCCGGAGTTTTATTTCAATCTGTACGCGGACAAGAAAAAAATGCCGAAGGCCGACATCGGGGACTGGGCTTTCATTCATGATGTACCGAAGGATGCCAGCGAGCCGAATGCCTGGAGGGGAAAGCGCAGCGAGGAGGAGATCGAGCGGGCAA
>JAJFMO010000022.1 GCA_020697475.1 Paenibacillaceae bacterium
CCCACAAAATAGGTGAAAAAAGACACGTCCCCACAAATCCCAGGACGTGTTCTTCTCATAAGTGCATACATATCATCATGGCCAAGCCTATCGATTCAAGTACTTTAACGGATTCTCCACCGCATTGCTCCGGCGGATTTCGAAATGCAGGTGTACTCCCGTCGCATCGCCGGTCGCTCCCATATAGCCGATCTTCTCGCCCTTCTCGACGATCTTGCCGACCGACGTATAGATCGTGCTCATATGCGCATACCACGTTTGATATCCATTCAAGTGGTCGATCACCACATAATTGCCATAATCGCTCTTGTATCCTGCCGTAATCACCTTACCGTTGTCGGCGGCCATAATATTGCGGTTCTTGGAGACCAAATCCAGCCCTTTGTGCAACGCACCCCAGCGGTATCCGAACCCGCTGGTGATCGACGGCGAGACGACCGGCCAAGCAAACTTCCCGGTTCCTTCGCCCAGAATCACCCTTGTGCCTTTCTTCGCAACGGCAGTGACCGGTTCCTCCAAAATTTCCTCATCGACCACTTCTTCCGCTTGCATCTGACCGTTGGCCTTGGTCACTTCAAAAACCACTTTCTTCAATCCGTTCTTCCCCGGAGAAATCGGAATGACCGTTCCCGCCCGCAACGTATCGTCCTTAATGTAGTTCGTATCGTATTGAATTTCCTGATTTTCGACAACCTTCTCGACGGTTTTGACTGTCAGCGCCGGTTGGAGCACCGTTAAATCCAACACGTCTCCAATGCGAATCATATCGTCCTGAATCCAGGAATTATTGTCATAGATAACCTGCTTGGAAATATTGAAGTTCTTGGCGATGCAGGAGACGCAATCCCCTTTGACCACCGTATACTTGGTCGGCTGAACGCTGCCGGTGACCAGCTTGTCCAGTAATGCATCGGGATCAACCAACTGATTGGGATCAATAACCGCATTATTAATTTTTACATCTTGAGCGAATCCAACGGACTCCAGTTCCGATTCCCCGGGCTGCAGGTCCTTCGACGAAGAATCAGGAGCCCCATCCGCCGACAAAATTCGCACTTCGTTCGTGTTCTTCACATCCGGAACATATTTCTGTTCGATCTCCGTCAAAATCTGCTGAGCGGTCTGTTCGTCCTTGACTATACCGACCGTTTTGCCGTCAATGACCAGTTCGGCTCCCATCGCGTACGGGGTAATCAGTTGATCCAGCTTGGTGAAAGTAGCCGTCTTGTCCGGCACCCCTTTGTAAACCCTTTCACTCACGAATGTGACTCCTTGCGAATCGACCATCATATGTAAATTGGCAGCATTTTCCTCCAACTGCTTGTTCCGGTTGGAGAAATAGTCTGTGACTTCGCCGGGATCGCTGACCGTGCCAGCTTCCTGACCGTTGACCATTACATGGTATAGGATGTGGGTGTTCTCATCGACGTATTGCTTCCAGCCGACCGTTCCGGCGGCAATCAATCCGAGGGCGGTGAAACTTGCGGCGAGGTGGAACTTATATGTTCTCAACCAAGTGAATGCTTTGTTAGTGGCAGCGGGGACAACTTGCCATTTCGCCGTGACGATGACTCGTGCTTTGGAGGCTGCTTGCTTGCATTTCGCGGGGGTGGACTTGATCCAGTTCGTGAATGCCGTCATGCTCTTCTCCCTTGTATGTAGAAATTATATAGTTTGCCTATATAATTTACCACATGATTCTGGCTTTTTCAACCATTTCGACAAGAAAACATGTTAGGTTTGCCGGACTTTGCCAAAAGTTCGCCCCCGCCGCGAGCCCTTAAATTTTATCCAAAATGTTCATCAATGTCTCATAATCCGCGTTACTGACGTATTGCCGCAGGATCCCGTCGATTTTCTGAAGCTCGGTCTCTGTAATTCCATCCTCAACAAGTTGCGAAATTTGTTGCAATTGATCCGGCGGCAAATTTTCGACAAGAATGGTGAATACCTTCATTTTGTCGTCGTCGGACAGCTTCTCCTTCTCGGAATAGAACTCCTGGGCGGAGATCACCATCTTGCTTCCCGCTCCCTGAGCGCCCGACCGGTCGATGGAAGAGCCGTTCGCGTTCGTTTGGCTCCAGACGGAGACCGCATCTTCTCCCGGGTCGGCGGCTGGGCTGCCTGCGGTCGGACGGCTGCCTGCAACCGAGCTGTTGTCCGCGGTAGGCTCTTTTGCAGCACCCGTTTGACCGTTTGCGAGCGGCGGTTGGCTTGTTCCCTCATCGGCTCCAGTGTCGGTCTTTCCCCCTTGGAGCGACCCCGCCGATCCCTTGCTGTTGACCAATCCCGCCTGTTTAACCAACGATGTAATGAGTAGCGATAATTCCTGCTTCTGTTTGGGCGTCGTAATATGAAACTGGCTAAGTAAGTCGTCGACGTAATAACTGACGGTATACCATGTGGTGGCCACCGATAACAAGCAGACGATCACCGATATCAACCCGATGCGAAACAATGATGCAATCCATCTCATCTTCCTCTATCTCTCCTTGGGCCTCATAAGAAGCATCTTCTTCCTTATCCCAAGTATTGACGTTTTTTGCGCACTTAACCTTATTCCGGGCGGAAAACGCAAAAAAACCCGGGAGTGCCCTCCCGGGTACACATACGTTAGATCAAGAGTAAATCGGACGCACCAAATTTGTCTGTTCGCGATTGCGCCCGACCGAGAAAATGCTGATCGGGATGCCCGTCAATTGCGATACTCGCTCCACATAATGCCGGGCGTTGTCCGGCAAGTCCGAGAGCGTCCGCACTCCGGAGATATCCTCCTGCCAGCCCGGCAGCTCCTCGTATATGGCGGTACATTCCGCCAACATCCGCAAGCTCGCCGGATAGTGCTCGATCAGTTGCCCGCGATATTGGTAGCCGGTGCAGATCTTTACTGTCTCCAACCCGGACAGTACGTCGAGCGAGTTGAGGCTGAGTCCTGTCAAGCCGCTGACCCGCCGTGCATGCCGCACCACGACGCTGTCGAACCAGCCGACCCGCCGTGGCCGACCCGTCGTCGTGCCGTACTCGTTGCCCTTCTCGCGAATCCACGAGCCGATCTCGTTGTCCAGTTCGGTCGGGAACGGGCCGTCGCCCACTCGGGTCGTGTACGACTTGGCAACCCCGATGACGTGATGAATTTTCGTCGGGCCGACACCCGAGCCGATGCAGACGCCCCCCGCCGTCGGATTGGACGACGTGACGAACGGATACGTGCCTTGATCGATGTCGAGCATGACCCCTTGCGCGCCTTCGAACAGCACCCGTCGGCCTTCGTCGATCGCATCGTTCAGCACGACCGACGTATCGGTTACATACGGACGAATCACTTCGGCGTAATCCAGGTATTCCTGCAGGATCGGCTCCACATCCAGCACCTCTGCGCCGTACACTTGCTGGAGCAGCGTATTTTTATCCGCCACCAACAGCTTCAACTTGCGCTCGAACTCCTCGGCGTCCAGCAAATCCGCGATGCGAATCCCGTTGCGTGCCGCTTTATCCATATAGCAAGGCCCGATCCCTTTACCGGTCGTGCCGATCTTATTCGCGCCTTTGCGTTCCTCTTCCAGCTTATCGAGCAGCAGATGATACGGCATGATGACATGCGCGCGATCGCTGATCCGCAGGTTGTCTGCCGAGAATCCATTTTCCTGCACATATAGGATTTCCTCGATCAGCGCCTTCGGGTGGATAACCATCCCGTTGCCGATCACACAAATTTTATCGGAATAGAAAATACCGGATGGAATCAAGTGCAGCTTGTACTTGTGGTCGTTGATCAGAATCGTGTGGCCGGCATTGTTGCCTCCTTGATAACGCGCCACAACCTCCGCCGATTCGGCGAGAAAATCCGTAATTTTGCCTTTCCCTTCGTCCCCCCACTGGGTGCCGACGACGACTACCGTTGACATAAAACATAACCTCCGTATCGGGTATTACTGCCGTTTTTGTGCTTACCGAAAACTTATCGTGTACCTCAACTTGCCCATTATACCATTAATGCAGCCCGGCCGCCGCCTCCATATGCGTATGGTCAAGACTGACAAACTTATTATAATTTTTCAAAAAGGCCAATTCCACCGTCCCCACCGGACCGTTCCGCTGCTTGGCGATAATAATCTCGATCATGTTCTTCTTCTCCGACTCTTTGTCGTAATAATCGTCGCGGTACAAGAAGGCGACGATGTCAGCGTCCTGCTCGATCGAGCCGGATTCGCGCAAATCGGACAGCATCGGCCGCTTGTCCTGCCGCTGCTCGACTCCGCGGCTTAGCTGCGACAGAGCGATGACTGGGACGTCCAGCTCACGGGCGATCGCCTTAAGCGTACGGGAAATTTCCGATACTTCCTGCTGGCGGTTCTCCCCCGCCTTACCTCGGCCATGGATCAGCTGCAAGTAATCGATCAGGATCAGCCCCAAGCCCCTCTCCTTCTTCAATCGGCGGCACTTGGCGCGAATATCCATCACCGTGATCGTAGCCGAGTCGTCAATGTAGATGCTTGCTTCCGACAGCGAGCCGATCGCCATCGTCAGCTTCTCCCAATCATCCGGCAGCAAGTCGCCGGTACGCATTCGCTGCGCGTCGACATTCGCCTCCGCGCAAATAATCCGCTGCACCAGCTGCGCCGCACCCATCTCCAAGCTGAAGATGGCCACCGTCTCCTTGGAGCGCGTACCCACGTTCTGCGCGATGTTCAGCGCGAACGCCGTCTTCCCCACCGAGGGGCGCGCCGCCACGATGATCAAGTCCGAGCGTTGGAAGCCCGAGGTCATCCGGTCAAGGTCGACGAAGCCGGAGCTGATCCCGGTCACGCCACCCTTGTGGTGGAACAGATGCTCCACTCGCTCGAACACTTCCATCAGCACGTCTCGGATGCTGACAAACCCGTTTCCCAGCCGGCGCTGGGAAATTTCCATGATCCGCTGCTCGGCTTCGTTGAGCAGTTCCTCCACACCGTCGGCTTGGCCGTAGCCGTTGCTCGCGATCTGCGTCGCCGTGCGAATCAACCGGCGCAGCATCGACTTTTCTTCTACAATCTGCGCGTAGTAATCGATATTCGCTGCCGTTGGCACGGCATTCGCCAGCTGCGCCAAATAGCTGACGCCGCCGACTTCCTCCAGCTGCTGCTTGTCCTGCAGCCGGGCGGTCAGCGTCACCAGATCAACCGGCTCATTCTCCTCTGCGAGCTCCGTCATCGCCGCATAGATGCGCTGGTGCGAGCCGCGGTGGAAGTCCTCGGCGCGAATGCGCTCCATCGCGGTAATCAGCGCTTCGCTGTCGAGTAGAATCGCGCCCAGCACCGCTTGCTCCGCTTCCAAATTTTGCGGCGGAATACGGTCAAACATCATTTCCGCGTTCATTGCCATATACCGTTAGCTCCTTGCTTATTTGGATGCGCGAGAAAATTTGTTTCCGCCTTTGTCGGCAAAACTTGCGTGTTATGGGGTTTTTGCCGACAAATTAGCTTTAGTTTTTCGTCGCGCATCCTCATTGCTCGGTGACTTGTACCTTCAACTTCGCCGTCACATCATGATGTAGCTTGATTGGCACCTCAGTGACGCCAAGCGTGCGGATCGGGTCGTCCAGCACAATCTTGCGCTTGTCGATCACGATCTTCTGCGACGCGGCCAGCTGATCGGCGATATGCTTCGTCGTGATCGAACCGAACAGCCGCCCTCCTTCGCCGGACTTTGCCTTGATCGCCAAGGTGATTCCCTCCAGCTTGGTCGCCAGCTTGCGGGCGTCGTCCTCCTCGCGATCCTTGCGCTTCTGCTCAGCCTGGTTCAGCTCCTGCAGCTGCTTCTGCTTGCCTTCCGTAGCCGGCGCAGCCACACCCCGCGGAATGAGGAAGTTGACCGCATACCCTTCCGCCACTTCCTTCATTTCACCCTTCTTGCCTTGCCCCTTCACGTCCTTCAGGAATATTACTCTCATAAGAACAGCCCTTCTTCCTTATTAATTTGTTCCAAAATGTCCCTCAGCTTCGTTTCCGCTTCCTCCAGGGTGCCTTCGTATCGAGTGGCGGCGTTCGTCAGGTGCCCCCCGCCGCCCAGCTTCTCCATGATTACTTGGACATTGATTTGACCGAGCGATCGCGCGCTGATGCCGACCCACCCGTCCGGGCGCATGGCAAGGACGAAGGAGGCGGTCATATCCGTCATGTGCAGCAGGGTATCGGCCGCCTGGGCGATGACCATCTGGGGGTACGTATGCTTCCCGTCGGCCACTGCGAACGCCAAGCATTCGTAGAGGATCGTCGTGTGCCGGATAATCTCGGCTTTTTGCAAATACCCTTCAAGGTCCTCCTGAAGCATTCGCTGGATCAAGGCGGCATCCGCCCCGTTGCGGCGCAAGAACGACGCAGCCTCGAACGTCCGGGACCCGGTATGCTGGCTGAAACTCTTCGTGTCGACGATGATCCCAGCCAGCAGCGCCGACGCCTCCAGCACGCCCAAGGAAATATTGTCCTTGTAATATTGCAGCAGCTCCGTGACCAACTCGCTCGTCGACGAAGCGTAAGGCTCCATGTAGACAAGCAACGCGTCGTTGATGAATTCCTCGCCGCGGCGATGATGATCGACGACGAACTTGCGTTGGGTCATCTGCAGCAGCTTGGGCTCGGCCACCATCGACGCTTTGTGGGTATCGGCCACGACAGCGAGCGTCCGCGGCGTCATAATTTGCAGCGCCTGCTCCGGCGAGATAAGCCAGCGGTTCAGTTTCTCGTCCTCAGAGATCGCCTCCATCAGTTTCTCGATCGATTGGTTGATCCCTTCGAGTACGATATAGCCTTCCTTCTGGCTGATTTGCACGGCTTTCAGCACGCCGATCGCCGCGCCAAGCGAATCCATATCGGGGGAGCGGTGCCCCATAATGACCACCTTGTCGCTCTCGCGAATCAAATCGCGCAGAGCATGCGAGATGACCCGGGCACGTACCCTCGTCCTCTTCTCCACTGCATTGCTGCGTCCGCCGTAGAAGCTGACCTTCTGGCCCGCCTTCACTGCCGCCTGATCGCCTCCGCGGCCGAGACAAATATCCAAGCTCATTTGCGCAATCGCGCCCAATTCCACCAGCGAGCCGACTCCGGCCCCAATCCCGATGCTCAGCGTAAAAGGCAGTTTATTTTCGATCGTCAAATCGCGAACCTCGTCCAAAATCTCAAACTTGCTGCGTTCCAGTTGCTTTAACGTCCGCTGATCCATCAGCATTACGAACCGTTCCGACGAGGTACGGCGCAGAAATATTTTATGTCTAACCGCCCATTCCGTAATTTCGCTTGTGACCTTCGCCATCATGATGCTGCGTGTCTGATCGTCCATGCCCTGAGTGGCCTCATCCACATTATCGAGCATAATGAGCCCGATCACCGGTTGTTCTTCCTCATACCGTTTCTTCAGACGGCTCCACTCGGTCACGTCGGTGACGTACAACAATCGCTCTTCCGTTTGCACCTTCACTTCATAAAAGCGCTTGTTCCATTCCATCTCCAGCCGGCCGCTCGCATCCTTCAACGTCTTCAAAGCCGGAAACCATTCGTGCAGCGGCTCGCCGATCAACGAATCTTTGTCAAACATCGCTGCGATGAACGGATTGTTCCACTCGACCTGTTTTTCCTCATTATAAAGCACCATGCCGATCGGCAGTTCATGGATGACATCGGTTCCGGTTTTCCTCACCCGGTGGGTGATCGTGGCGATATATCGGTTCAGATCTTTGCGAAACGCCTTCTCAGCCATCAGCGTGTAGTAAATCAATGCCCCACAGACGAATAGAGACAGCGTGCCGATCCACCATTGATATGTAAAAAGCACCATGGTCAGGGCGATCATCCAGATGAACGTCCACAAATGATGCATACCGTGCCAACGTTTCAACAGAAACCTGGGCATTTACGTGTCTCACCTCGACTTAACTTTTGCGAATCATGCGGTCGCGAAGCGGAAAGGCGACATCCAATACTCCCAGCATACTCAGAATGTATTGCATGAATGGGAACAAAACCAGTAAAGCTATCCCGATGATCGGCAACGACCGGTTCCACTTGTTGGCGTTCGCGACGAAGAACAGAAACGCAATCGCCTGGATGGAAAATGCGAGTGTTAAGAGAGGGATCAAATTCCATAACACCATCGTAATCATGGATCCGTTGTTATGTCCAAGAACAAAATCGAGTATCACAGCAATCAGGAAATACCACACGAGCGACTTCGGCAGCATCCATTCACGGATCGGCCTCATGCCTGGAATTTTCGCTCCGTTACGATTGAGAACGGCCCGGGCGATCACATGGGTGACAACGACAAAATAGCTGGAAAAACAAATAAAGTAAAGTGGCAACAATTGGATGATCATATCAACCAATTTCGTAAGTGTTTCATCACTTATGTACCCTGGCATATAAGGCGCCAATAACGCCATGCTGTCGTTGATGACTTGCCTCATATCGGCGACGACGTTCTCGCCAAACACCGTCACGATCACCAACGTGAGCAGCAACTGCCCGAGCAGCGTCAGCGTGCCGGTCATTAACGTTCGTTTGGCTGTTGCCCGCTTGCGATACATCATCCCCATGACCACCGCGGTCGGAAGAAAGAACAGAGAGGCGGTGACAGCAATCATGCCGATTTTAGGGAATACCGCCGCCAACAACACCAATCCCGCCGCATAGTACAGGATGAATTGCCGAAGCGGCAGAATCACGAACAAGACGACGATCGGCAGCATGATGAAAGTAAGGGTCAGCACAATGATCGGACTGAATAGCGAAATAAGCAGCAGAACATTGGCGAACGTCCATAATAGCGGCTTCCAAGGAAGTCGATTCAAGTTATTGTTCACCCCGAAACCCCATTTTGAAATCCATTATATCATAAATCCGCTCTACAAAGTGGTGTCCTGCTTTGAGGCAGACTTCGTAACTTTGTAGGGACCCTGGAACATGAACAAGACAGCCGGAATTCCGACTGTCTTGTCTAAAGTCAAAGCTTATTCGGTCGTGTACGGCAACAGCGCGATTTGACGGGATCGCTTAATTGCGATAGTCAGCATCCGCTGATATTTGGCCGAAGTGCCGGTCACCCGACGGGGAAGAATCTTCCCGCGTTCGCTGATGAATTTCTTCAACGTTTCAATATCTTTATAATCGATGTGAGTGATTTTATTTACAGTGAAATAGCACACTTTGCGCCGCTTGTTGCGACCGCCCTTACGTCCGCTGAATTTCTTCTCACTGCGCTCATCGCCGGAATTATCTCTCGGTCTCATGCTCATAGTTCATATCCATCCTTTCTCCTAAGACTTCAGTTCAGTTGTCTTTAGAACGGCAAATCGTCGTCGGAAATATCGACCGGCCTGCCGTCATCGATGAAAGGATCTTGGTTGTTGTTTCGTGCAGAATTCATCCCGGAACGATTCTGGGCATTCGCCCCCCCATCCTCACCGCGACTTGCACCGCCGGAGGATTCGAGAAAGCGCACATTATCGGCAACCACTTCGGTCACATATACTTTACGCCCTTCGTTGTTCTCATAATTGCGAATTTGCAGCCTGCCTTCGACCGCCGTCAGCCGGCCTTTACGCAAGTAATTAGCGCAAGTTTCGGCCAATTGCCTCCAGGTGACGATATTGATGAAATCCGCTTCCCTATTGCCTGACTGGTTGTTCGTAAAGGGGCGGTCCACCGCCAACGTGAACTGAGTCACGGCTACCCCGGCTGGCGTATATCTCAATTCCGGATCACGAGTTAATCTTCCGATCAGAATGACACGATTCAACAATCCAATCCCTCCCCCTTGCTCGTTCACTACTACGTTTTAGGCGACATCTCTGACGATCAGGTAACGAATGATTTCATCGGAAATCTTCATTACACGATCAAGTTCCGCTACCACTTCGGGCGTTCCGTTGAAGTCAACCAGAACGTATGTCCCATCGCGAAACTTGTTGATCTCATACGCAAGCCGACGTTTCCCCATCACATCTTGCTTGATGATTTCGCCGCCGTTGTTGATGATGCCTTGGTATTTCTCAACCGCTGCCTGAACCGCGTCTTGATCGAGGTCGGTACGAAGGATATACATCACTTCATATTTGCGCATGTGTTTTCACCTCCTTTTGGACTAAACGGCCCCTTATCTAAGGGGCAAGGAGCGAGAATTTCATAAGGTTTCAAAACTCGCACCTAAATACTATATCAAATCCCGCCCGACAATACAAGCGCCGTAAAACGAACAAAAGCCTTCAGCATCATGTGCGGAAGGCTTTTTCACGAATGTTCCTTATAATGGTTTATCAAACGGAAAGGGTGGGATTCGAACCCACGCACGGGAGTTACCCGCCTAGCTGATTTCGAGTCAGCCCCCTTGGGCCACTTGGGTACCTTTCCCCATCACACCGGCTTGTTTTGAGCGCGGCAAGAGCTATTGTACCACAATTGCAAAACTGAATGCAAATGGTATTTTTCCTTTCTACGATTAAAGTCTGGGGTCCCCGAGGAAACACCTCAATCAGCTTTCCTCCTGCTTCGGCGCTTGTTTCAGCACCTTCTTGAGCTTGCTTTCGAACTTGGCGCGAGGAACGAGGACGCTATGTTGACAGCCGGTACACTTGATGCGGATGTCCATTCCCATACGAATAATTTCCATTTCATTAGTACCGCAAGGGTGCGGTTTTTTCATTTGCACGATATCGCCCAGCCCGAATTGTTTCTTCTCCATGCGCAACCTCTTTCCGGATCTACAGCTTGTGGAAATCTTCCGTAACGACGGATTCGTAGCCCCCCGCAGACTGCCTGTATATCCCCCGTATTTCTACTTTCTCCCCTTGCAATATATCTATCGTCTCCAACAACTGTTCGTTGTCAAATTCAATAGATAAAGCGCACCCTGCTGTGATCTCTTTCGGGGTCGGTCGAATATCGATTTCGATATCCGCATACTCTAGCAGCATCTCCGCCCGCAATGCTTGTTGAGTGGAATCGAAGGCAATTAACAAGACAGACACAACGGATCGCCCTCCCCCACGTATAAAAGTTTTCATCCAACCGTATACTAGTAAAAACCTTGAAAGTAACGGAGGAAATTATGAGATTTAGTTTTACCCCTATGAAAGAGGCTCCGTTAAAGTTGCTATATAACGAAACTCAGTGTGTCGACTTACTCGCTGCACGAATTCGTTCCCATCTTAAGGGCGTTTCCGATAGTCGGCCGATTGTTCTGGTCTGCGTCGGTACGGACCGTTCAACCGGGGATTCTTTGGGGCCGCTTGTAGGCAGAAGTCTGGATCGCAACCCTTCTTTCCTCCCTCCGGTTTATGGTACGATCGATCGGCCGGTTCATGCGATGAACTTGTCAGAGACGCTGCATGAAGTTCACCGGGACCATCCGAATCCGTTTATAATCGGCGTCGACGCATGTCTAGGACAGCTGACAAGTGTCGGGTGCATTCAAGTCGGACAAGGGCCGGTTAAGCCCGGCGCCGGAGTGAATAAAGAACTTCCTCCGGTAGGGGATATTCACGTTACCGGAATCGTTAACGTTGGCGGCTTCATGGAATATTTCGTGCTTCAGAATACCCGTTTAAGCTTGGTCATGAGCATGGCGGAAGTCATTTCCGATTCGTTCTTGCAGTCCGTTGCCCGCATCGAACCACTCCGCGAACGAGAAGCTTTATTTCCGTCTCAGAAAGTATAACCTCCGCTGATTATTCGACGGCTTGATAAACAGATTTCGCCAACATCGGGGTCCCCTCAAAGTACCTGAATCGACTACAATGAATTGCTTCATATTGTGGGGTGATTCGGCGACAGCCGTTTATCCTCGTAATGACCTGCTGATCGCTTCCTTCTCCTCATTTGACAGCGCATAAGTGGAAGTGCCCCCCGTAACCGGCTTGGCGTATAAATAACTGATATCACGCGAGTGCAAACCGGTTAATACGAGTCCATCCTGCCGTTCATCGAGCAAAGCTATTGAAAAACTGAGGTCACTCCCCTGTTCGCTGAAGGCATTATAACGGATAATGCCTAACTTGGACTTCATCGCTTGCATCAGTTCCCGCATATCGTGGATTTGATCGGAATGACTGAGAATACTTCTTCCGTTGTCCCCTATTCTCTCCTGCATTTGAATCAGTAATTCCTCAATATTGTCCACTTTCATTCCGGCCATCATTTTCTTATACTTCTTCTTTACTCCAGCCAATTGACTCCATAAGATACACAGCAGAACTAGCAGAATGACCAATCCGGTAGCCAAACCTAATTCAATCCAAACCCGGTTGGATTCGAAAAAAGCATACATTGTCGGTTCATCCTTTAACTCACTAATGATAATACTTGCTGATCTCTCGAATGGCTTGAACGCATTGGTCAATCTCTTCATCTGTTGTAAAGCAGCTTACGCTTGCCCTCACCGCGCCTGTATCCAAAGTTCCGATCGATTCGTGGGCGAGCGGTGTGCAATGATATCCTGCACGCACAGCAATTTGAAACGATTGATCCAGAACAAACGCCGTCTCTGAGGGATCCACTCCATCAATATTGAACGCAACGATCCCGGTTTTATTTTGCCCCAAATTTGGGCCGTACACGGTAACATGGTCGATTTCCAGCAACTTCTCCATCAATTGCTGAACCAATCTCCATTCTTTGGCATGTATTTTTGCCGCGCCTTCCTGAAGCACGAATTTAACCCCTTCATTCAAGCCGGCTAATCCGACTGTATTATGGGTCCCTGCTTCATAACGATCCGGTCTAACTGCAGGTTGTTCTATACTTTCGGATTGGCTGCCTGTCCCTCCATAAAGCAACGGCTCCAAATTGATATCCGGATGAATGTACAACCCGCCCGTTCCCTGGGGACCGTACAACCCCTTATGTCCGGGAAAGGCCAGCATGTCGATTCCGATCCCTGACACATTGATATCGATTGTACCCGCGGTCTGCGCTGCGTCGACAAGCAACTTTACTTTCCTTCTGCCACACACCTCTGCAATTTCTTCCAAGGGCGAGATCGTTCCGAGTAAATTCGAACTGTGATTGCAAACAAACAAACTTGTCCGATCATTAAACGACTTCTCTACCTCAACCATGTCGATACTGCCAAGGCGATCGGACGATATATAGGTCACATCGATTTGCTTTGTCCTCTTCAAATACTCGAGCGGCCGCCTGACAGAATTATGTTCAATGCTTGAGCATATCACGTGTTGCCCTTGCTTAACGAATCCCAGAATGGCGAGATTAAGCGCCATCGTTGTATTCATTGTAAACACGATATCGTTCGGGTTTGGGATACGAAATAATTGAGCCAAATTTCTCCGACATTCAAAGATGACTCGACTGGCCTTCATTGCTAGCTGATGGCTTCCTCTGCCTGGATTGGCGCCATAATTGTTCATGCAATTGTTCATCGCTTCCAATACTGCCGGAGGTTTCGGCCACGTCGTGGCTGCGTTGTCCAAATAAATGACGCCCATTACCGATTCTCGCCTTCCTTTACTAGTAGCACAGGTCAGACTGCCGTTATTTCGCTTGATTTAACATACTCAACAGTCGATCCAAGTCATCCTTGGAATAAAACAGCATTTCGATCCGGCCCTTATTTTGCTTGTTTCGAATTTTCACGGTTGTCTGGAACAAGTTCGTCAAATCGTCCTCTGCTTGATGAAGGAACGGATCCCGTTTCGATTGTGGTTCCTCTTTCGGCTTTCCGGTCGGTGTGTTCGGCTCCGGTTGTTCTTGAGCTCCACTATAGCGCTTCAACTCATCTTCCAATTCACGAACACTCCACTGCTCGCGAATCGTGCGCTCCGCCATATCGACTTGCTGTTTTTTATTTTTCAACCCTGCAATAGCTCTGGCATGGCCCATCGAAATTGTTCCACGTGAAACATATTGTTTGATCGGCTCAGGCAATTGCAGCAATCGCAGAAAGTTGGCGATATGTGATCTGCTCTTCCCTAC
>JAJFMO010000453.1 GCA_020697475.1 Paenibacillaceae bacterium
AGAATATATATTGAATTTGATTGACACTCCGGGGCACGTCGATTTCACTTACGAAGTATCGCGCAGTCTGGCAGCGTGTGAAGGAGCGTTGCTCGTCGTCGACGCGGCGCAAGGGATCGAAGCGCAGACGATGGCCAACGTATATTTGGCGTTGGACAACAATCTGGAAATACTCCCGGTGATCAACAAAATCGACTTGCCGAGCGCCGAGCCGGAGCGGGTCAAGCAAGAGATCGAAGACATCATCGGGCTCGACGCCAGTGAAGCTGTGCTCGCTTCAGCCAAGGCGGGCATCGGGATCAAGGAAATTCTCGAACAAGTCGTCACCAAAGTACCGGCCCCCAATGGCGATCCGGACGACCGATTGAAGGCGCTGATCTTCGACTCCCACTACGATCCGTACCGGGGTGTTATCGTTTATGTACGGGTAATCGACGGCACGATTAAGGCCGGTACTAAGATTAAGCTGATGGCGACCGGCAAAGTGTTCGAGGTCGACGAAGTCGGAGCGTTCATGCCGCGGATGACGGCGGTGGAAGAGCTGACCGTGGGTGACGTCGGATTCATCGTGGCTGGAATCAAGAACGTCAAGGATACCCGCGTCGGAGACACGGTGACGTATGCCGATCGGCCGGCTGCCGAGGCATTGCCCGGTTACCGCAAGATCAACCCGATGGTATTCTGCGGCATGTATCCGATCGAGACGCAAGACTACAACGATCTGCGCGATGCGCTGGAGAAGCTTGAGCTGAACGACGCGTCGCTCAAATACGAGCCGGAGACGTCGACCGCGCTCGGGTTCGGCTTTCGCTGCGGATTCCTCGGCCTGTTGCATATGGAGATCATCCAGGAGCGGATCGAGCGCGAGTTCAACATCCCTCTTATTACGACGGCGCCGAGCGTTATTTTCAAAGTGGGACTAACGAACGGCACGGTGATCGACATCCACAATCCGTCGAATTTCCCTGAGCCGGGCAAGATGGAGTTTGTTGAAGAGCCGTACGTCAAGGCGGCGATCATCGTGCCGAACGATTACGTCGGGGTCATCATGGAATTGTGTCAAAACAAGCGCGGCGAGTTCGTCAACATGGAATATTTGGATACGACGCGGGTGACGGTTACGTACGAGATGCCGCTTTCGGAAATTGTGTATGACTTTTTCGACCAGCTGAAATCGGGAACCAAGGGATACGCTTCGTTCGATTATGAATTGTCCGGCTACAAGAAGTCGAATTTGGTGAAAATGGACATTCTATTAAATAACGAGCAAGTTGACGCCTTGTCGTTCATCGTCCACCGCGATCGGGCGTTCCCGCGTGGACGGTCGATCTGCGAGAAGCTGAAGGACTTGATCCCGCGGCAAATGTTCGAAGTGCCGGTCCAGGCGGCGATCGGCACGAAAGTAGTGGCGCGCGAGACGGTGAAGGCGATGCGGAAGAACGTGCTGGCCAAGTGCTATGGCGGCGACATTTCGCGTAAGCGCAAGCTGCTGGAGAAGCAGAAAGAAGGCAAGAAGCGGATGAAGCAAGTCGGAAGCGTCGAGGTGCCGCAGGAAGCGTTCATGGCGGTGTTGAAGATCGATGAGTAAGGCGAAAGCTTTCTCGTTGAATCCGGCTGTACACGCTCACCTTGCGGAAACTCCACGTGCCGTCTACATCCACATCCCTTTTTGTACGAACAAATGCCATTACTGTGACTTCAACTCCTATGTGCTGAAGGGCCAACCGGTGATGGACTATTTGCAAGCGCTGGAGCGGGAGATGGAGGCTACGGTTCGCCGGCTTCCTCCGGGTACGATTCAGACGGTGTTTGTCGGCGGGGGCACTCCGACTGTGTTGCTGCCGGAACAGATGGCGTATTTCTTGCGGAGCGTTCGCCAATATTTTCCGCTCGATCATCCCGGGCTGGAATTTACGATGGAGGCCAACCCGGGCACAACCGACTTGGAAAAGCTGCAGGCGATGAAAGAGGGCGGGGTTAACCGCGTCAGCTTCGGAGTGCAGTCATTCGATAACGACTTGCTGCGCACGATCGGCCGCATTCATAATACGGATGACGTTTATCGCAGTCTGGAGAATGCCCGCAATGCCGGTTTTTCAAATATGTCGATTGATCTCATGTTCGGTTTACCGAAGCAAACGGTGGATATACTTGACGCAACGCTGGACGAAGCGTTGGCGCTGGGGCTGCCGCACTATTCGATCTACGCTCTCAAAGTCGAAGAGAATACGCTTTTTCATACTTTATATGAAAAAGGACGCCTGCCGTTGCCCACGGAAGACGAGGAAGTCGCCATGTTCGAGCGAATCATGGATCGTCTTCGCGGCGCCGGATACGGCCAGTACGAGATCAGCAACTTTGCCAAGCCCGGCTTCGAGAGCCGGCATAACACCGTTTACTGGCGCAACCAAAGCTATTACGGGCTCGGCGCCGGAGCGCATGGTTACATGCAAGGAAATCGGCACGTTAATGTGAAAGGAATCGCCGAATATATTGCCGCCGCGAATGTCGGTCTGCCTCGTTTGGAAACGGCGGAGGTTAGCCGGGACGAGGCGATGGAAGATTTTATGATGGTCGGTTTGCGGTTGTTGGACGGAGTGCGTCGAGCGGATTTCGAAAAGCAGTTCGGAGAGCGGATGGGGGATATTTTCGGGGACACGTTGGAACGATTCGTGCGTATGGGATTGTTGGAGACGACGGAGGTCGGCTACCGGTTGAGCGATAAAGGGATCCTGCTTGGCAATGAAGTTTTCGGCGCTTTTCTCGATGTCTCGAATAGCTAATCCTTCAGTTTGTCACAACTTTTCCACTTGAAACTATATACGTCATGTTGTATATTTATACAATTATTACGTTTCGGGTGGGAGAGCAAGATGGAGATTACATGCAGGAAAGCGGCGCCGTCTGATGTCGGGCAGTTGTTTGAGATTATTCAAGGCTATGCTGAGCAAGGGATCATGCTTCCCAGGTCGAAGATGGTGCTCGAAAAAAATATTGATACTTTCTATGTGGCAGTGACGGCTGAAGGCGATATGATCGGCTGCGGGTCGTTGTGCAGGCTCGGAACCGATCTGGTGGAGATCCGGTCGCTCGGCGTGGTCGACGGGTACAAAGGGCAAGGCGTCGGCCGCATGCTTGTCGATGCGCTGGTGGCGGAAGCCCATGAGCAGCAGATCGGCAAGGTGATGGCGCTCACGTATGAAGTCGCCTTTTTCGAAAAGAACGGGTTCTCAATTGTGCCGAAAGAGATTTTCCCGGAGAAAGTATGGACGGATTGCATCCATTGCAAGAAACAACATTGCTGCGACGAGATCGCCGTATTGAAACAGTTGAAGGCCGCGACTTGACAACAAGCGCGGACTTTTGTTATTTTTGTAGTAACGCTTAGCACTCATTTCGACCGAGTGCTAACGAACGGCCGAGAGCCTGTTGACGGGAGGGACAACAGATGTTGACCGAAAGACAACGCAAAATCTTGAGCGCCATCGTCGACGACTACATTCGTTCGGCGGAGCCGGTCGGATCACGCAGCATATCCAAGCGGGGGGATGTCGGTTTCTCGCCGGCGACGATTCGCAACGAGATGTCGGACCTCGAAGAATTGGGCTATCTCGAACAGCCGCATACTTCAGCCGGGCGCATTCCTTCGCACTTGGGCTACCGGTATTATGTGGATCACTTGCTGAAGACGGCTAGTTTGTCCGGACAAGAATTCGATGTGATCAAGCTGTTTTTCGCCGAGAAGATTCATGAGATGGAACAAGTCATTCAGCAGGTGGCCATGATTCTGTCGAATTTGACCCATTATACATCGATCGTGCTCGGGCCCGAAG
>JAJFMO010000454.1 GCA_020697475.1 Paenibacillaceae bacterium
TCGTTGTTTTCGATCAACTTCGGTACGCTCGGATAGCCATGCGCCATCTGCACCATAATCAGGATGGCTCTGCGGGCGTAGGATTCATCCTTCGTTTTGCCGTAGGTGACAGCCATCCGCCGAGCCATGCTCTCCATCTCGGGGTGGTTATCGAGGTAGGCGCGCTTGGCCGCTTCCGCCTGCGCTCTGGCCACCAGCTCGCTTTCGCTCATCTTCATCAACGGCGCGATTTTGTTGCGCAGAGCGGTATCGCTTTCTTTGGCAATCGGATCCCACTGCCACGACGCGAACATCTTCGTCAAGTTTGCGCCGATCGGATGGGCAACATCCGCGCTGCTATACTTGCCGATGGCGTCTTGCCACTTCATGCGCGGAGCAAGCTGCGCCTCGGCGAGCCATACTTTCCCCGGGCCGGTGAAAGAAATATTCACACGGACGCTGTCGGCGCCTTCCGGCGCAGTGAAGTAGGCTCGCAACCGGGTAAACTCCGTATCCCTCCTTTGATCGGGGCTAGCGAAAGCCAGCGGCCTTCCGTGCCCGTCGATGTCCTGTCCGCCGTTCCTGGGCTGAACCGCCGTCTTGAGCAACGACTGCTTCTCCTTCAGTCCTTCCGCCTTCACCCAGACGTCGGCGACGTAATTTTGCCCTCCCTGGACGGCAAAATCTTTGTAAACGGCTCCTGCCTGCCCCGCCGGCGCGTCGATGCGTACGGAGGTGTCCGTTCGGTGCCGTACGCTTGTGTCGTCGCTAATTTGCGGTTCGCCCGTCATGGCTATTATCCTCCATCCGTCCGCCGGCTCCCCGGACCCCCCAGTCAAGCGCATCGGTTCGGCAACAGCTTGTTTAGGCGCCCCTTGTGTGCCGCTGCTGTCCGCACTTTTCCCAGCCAAATGCGCCCCAACGAACAGCGGGAGCAGGCAGAGAACGATCCCGGCGCAGACGAGCAGCCATTTGAACGGCTTCCATCTCATGAGGAAGCGTCCCCTAGCTTGCCTGCCTCATCCAACACGAACGGATCGCCGATCCGCTCAAGCCAACTTTGCAGCTCGCGTTCCAGTTCCTGCTCCAAGCCGTTCGCCGGCGGTTCGGCCAATACGGTCGGGGTCAGCTGAAACGGGTCCCGCTCGTTGTCATACAGCCGTCTGTCGGCGGTCGGCGAGCCATACGCTCTCTGGACCACGTACGTATAGCGCGGTGTGCGAATCCCCCGCCAACCGTAGGCGTGAATGTCTTGCCCGCGAAGCCGGGCCTGCTCATATTCACCCACCCCACCGGGATAATGGCAGATGAACGCAGAGTGTGGACTCTCCCCTTCTTCCCCGCGGAAGACGAAGGAAAGATCGCTTCCCTCGACTTGTTCCGGAATCGGCAACCCGAGCAGCCCCAGTAAACTGGGCATTATGTCCACACTGTTAAACAGCGCGTCGTCCGTACCCTTTTTCACCTTATTAGGCCAACGAATAAAGAACGGAACGCGAATCGATTCCTCGTACCAAATGTTCTTATGCTCCAGCCAGTTGTGAGAGCCCATCAGTTCCCCGTGATCGGAAGTGAGCACCACCAACGTATCATCGGCAATCCCCTCTTGCTCAAGCGTTTCCAGCAGCCGGCCGAACTGCTCGTCCGTGGCCGTCACGGCGGCGTAATAATCGCGCAGATGCTGCTCCGCCATCCGCATCCCCTCGCCCTCAAGGTGATTCGGTTTCAAATCGAGAGGCTCCCCTGCATACCGCTCGCGAAAAGCGGCCGGCACTTGCTGGAACGGCTGATGCGGCGGATTCCAAGAGAGGAGCAAGGCAAAAGGCTGATCTCCCCTGCCACCTCCACCTTCAGAGACGCCGTCACTGCCTTCCCTCCCGCGGATAAAATCGATCGCCACATCTGTCTCGTGCTTGGTTGACCATTCATTCACTTGAATCTTCTCAGGCGTATCTTTCCAATAATGCGGCGCCATATGACGGTCGTTGGCGTTATAGGCGTACCAATAATCGAAGCCGAAGCGGCGTGGCCCCGGTGGGATGTACGCGTCCCAATGCACAGCGCCCGAGGCGGGTTCGGGATCTGCGCAGATCTCAGGCAAATCCAGATGCCATTTGCCGATATAGCCGGTGCGGTAGCCTTTCCCCTTCAATACGGTGCCGATCGTGACTGCGTCGTCGTTCAATTTCGACGGCATCCCCGGCTTGCAGTTAGTGGTCACGCCGGTCGTCAACGGATAGCAACCGGTCAGCATGATGGCACGGTTCGGGGAGCAAAGCGGGAAACAGCTTATGGCGTGAGTCAATGTCAAGCCGTCCGCGGCAAAACGGTCGATGACCGGAGTCGCCACCTTGTTCTCGCCGAACAGGCCGACCGCCTGCTTCCTCCATTGATCGGCGAAGACAAACAATAAATTCGGTTTATGCGCTTTCAAGCTGTTTCTTCCTTCCCAGGACGTTTGGTTGTTTCATTTTTCGCCGGATTGTTCGCTTCAGTCTTCACTTGTTCACTTTAGTGTTCGCTTGATAACGGTCATAAGCTTCCTGATAAATGTTCAGCAACGAACTTAACCCCATGTCGTTTAACCGGCGCAAATACCCGTTCCACTCTTGCTCAATTCCACCCGAAACCATCCATTTGGCGTACATTTGGTCCGCATACGTTGCGATATCGGTCATGTAACGGGAAATTTGGTCGTTCTCCGCCTCGGTGAAATAAATTTTCGGGTACTCGTTGTATACCAGGAACGGCTCATACAATTTGTCCAATTGGCTCTTGGGCGATTTCCGCCGGTTCACGGGAATGAGGTTGGCCTCGGATTCCCAGGTGACCGCCCACACAGTGCGCGAAGTTTCCGGAACGCCGCGGAACGTCTCCGGATCGGCGCCCGGAGGCGGCGAAACGCTCTTATAGTTTCCGTCCGGCAATTCCGTCAAGCTGGAGCCGATCATCCCGTGCACCGCTTGCATGCTGACCAGCGGATCGTACATCGAATCGATCCACCGCATCGTCAAATCCGGATGACGGTTGGCCGACGTGATTGCGAACGAGCCTTTGAACAGAATGCCCGGCTCAAACCCGGCCCACATTTGGTCGCCGTCCGGTCCCGCCAACGGGGGCAACGGAACGTAATCGCTGTCATCCGGGAGCCCGACGCTGTTCGTGTTCCAGGCGACGAACGCCCCGACGGCGTTGTTGCGGCTGATTTTCGCCGAATACACCTTGCTGTTCTGCGTGAAGCTTTCGGGATCTACAAGGCCGCGCCCGAACAAGAGGTGGAAATACTCGATCGCTCCCTTGTACTCCGGCTGTGTGGCCGTGTAAACAACCTTCCCGTTAACAAGCGCCAGATGGTCGCGCCGGTCGATCTGCCCGAACGATCCGAAGAACGAGGCGAGGTCGGCGTTGCGGTCGCTCGCCATGAACGTGAACGAAATTTCGTCCGGGAGCCCGTTGCCGTTCATGTCGCGGGACTTGAACGCCATAAGGGCGCGGGCGAACTCTTCCGTCGTGCCGGGCAGCGGAAGCCCAAGCGAATCAAGCCATCGCTTGTTGATGAACAGCGCCGGTTTTGTCACTGCGTACGCTTCGTTAATGGTCGGCAAGGAATATATGTGGCCGTCCGGCGCCGTCAGCAACCGTTTATACTCCGGGTGAGCGGCGAACAGGCTGCGTACGTTCGGTGCATACTTGCCGATCAACCCTTCAAGCGGGATAATCGCACCTTTGGAGCCGTATTTGACGATTTCCACCGTCTCATTCAGTATCCCATGGCCGTAAAAGGCATCCGGCAAATCTCCGCCGGCAAACAGCAAATTTTTGCGTTCGCTCCAGGAGTTTCCGCCGG
>JAJFMO010000023.1 GCA_020697475.1 Paenibacillaceae bacterium
TGGATCAACCGGAAGCCGAATGGTTGGACAACGTCGCCCGCATCAAGGTGCCGTTGCCTTTTCCACTACAGTGGGTAAACAGTTATGCGATTCGCGGCAAGCAAGGAATCACCTTGATCGATCCCGGGTTGCATACTGAAGCCTCGATCGCGGTGTGGGAGGAAACGTTTGAACGCTTAGCGTTCGCCGGCAGCGACATCGAGCGGATCGTGCTGACGCATTACCACCCGGATCATTACGGATTGGCCGGTTGGATGCAGCAGTTATCCGGAGCGGACGTATGGCTCAGCCGGTCGGGGCACGAACAGGCGCAGCGGTTATGGGGAGCGGGCCAGCCGCTGACGATCGAGATCGTTGCTCAGTTTCGCCGAGCCGGGATGCCGGAAGAATTGCTCGCGCAAGTGAAACAGCATCTCGACGATTTCGTTCCTTTGGTTTCGCCGCAGCCGGTCGTTCGGATGCTGGAACCAGGTATCCGATTCACACTGGGAGACGAAGAATATGAGACGATTGAGGCCGGGGGACATGCGATCGGGCAAATCTGCTTCTATCGGGAGTCATCCGGGATCATGTTTTGCGGCGATCAGGTGCTTCCGAAAATATCTCCGAACATCAGTCTGATTCCCGGAGCGGAAACCGATCCTCTCGGCTCGTTCCTCGGCAGCCTCCAGCAACTGGCGTCTTACAAGGTGGCGCTTGCCTATCCGGGACATCGCGACCCGTTTGCCGATTTCACCGGGCGAACTCTTGAATTGTTGGCGCACCATGAAGAGAGGCTGATGCGTATGCTCGATCAATTGCGTGAACCGCTGACTGCTTATGGACTGTGCCGCCGCATCTTCGGCGACCGCTTGTCGGTTCATCAGCTGCGGTTTGCTTTGGCGGAAACGTTGGCGCATGTGGAGCACTTGCGATTGACGGGACGGGTGGTGCGGGAGTCGGTTGATGTAGAAGGGACGGCCAGGGGCAGGGGCAGCGCAGTCGAGGCTTACACGGCGATTGGCGGGTAGGTAGTGGAATTAATAAAATTTAAATGCAAAAGTGCACCTGAATCGGAGGAGATTGAATCAATCCCCCGAATCAGGTGCACTTTTGCTCTTGAAGCGTAAAACCAGCCTCAATCCCAATCTTCAAGCGCACTTTTGCCTTTGAACCGACAACTACAACCTTCCGCCGCCGTCGCGAAGCTCTTTCTCCGCCTGCTTGCGGTGCGCGATTCGGCTGGAGGCTGCTGCGGCAATCGCCCCGACGATATCGTCGAGGAACGTGTGCTTTTGCTCGCCATGTTTGTCGTTCAGCCGCTTCAGGCAGCCCGGCTTGATCTTGTCGACATAGCCGAAATTGGTGAAGCCGATGCTGCCGTACACGTTCACGATGGAAAGCGCCAACACCTCATCGCAGCCGTACAGCCCCTCGTCGTTCTCGATCATCTCTTGCAGGGGCGGCAGCAGCTTCTGCTGCTCGGCCAACATATCCAACTGGATGCCGGTCAATACTGCGTTCTGCACTTCCCTTTTCTCCAGCACTGCTTCCACGCTCTCCATACATTCCTCAATCGTTAAATCCGGCACATAATCTTTCTGTAGAAAAAAGGTAAGCTCGGCAATTTCCCGGTTCGTTACTCCGCGCAATTCCAGCCACTCGTAGGTTGCTTTGGCAATTTTTTTGCTATCCAGACTGTACGGCATCCCCATCAACCTTCTTTCCTGTACCCCACAAAGTGGAGCGTAGCTTCGAAGCTTATTCAGGTACTTTGCGGGGACCCCGAATAGCTCCTCGTCGTTCCATTATATGCTTTATCCTGCCGCTTGCCAAAGGGGATTGAAGGAAGCGCTTAAGTGCGCGTCCAAAATTTTTGGACAAAGACGGTTATATTAGCGCCCCGGGCTCGTATACATATTAGTACAAATTGTAGGGGAGGAAAAGCACATGCCACATCGTAAATGGGTTGGATTAGCTTCCGTCGCCGCCGCGGTCATGTTGATGACTTCCGGATGCTCGCTGTTCGGATCGGATGGAGCGACAGGCGCAATCGATCCGCCGCCGGCCGGAGCCAACCTGAGCGCGCCGAACAACGCGTTGCCCGTCATGGCGGCTGCAACAACGGGATCGCAAACCGAAGCCACCCTGTATTTCAAGGACGTGAACGGTTACGTCGCGCCGATCAGCACGAGGATTCCTTCAACGCCGGGGATCGCCAAAGAGGTGCTGGAGTATATGGTTGACGGCGGGCCGGGTCAGGCACTGCTTCCGGACGGCTTCCACGCCTTGCTGCCGAAAGGAACGCAGGTAAAGGGACTGAACATCGTCCCTGATCAGAAGCTTGCGCAGGTTGATTTTTCCAAAGAATTCGCCAATTACAACGTTCAGGACGAGCGCAAAATGATGGAGGCGATTACCTGGGCGCTGACCGGCTTCCCGACCGTGGAGAAGGTGCAGATTTGGATGGAAGGCAAAGTGTTGAAGGAAATGCCGGTTGACGGCACGCCGATGGATGAGCCGCTGTCCCGTTCCATGGGCATCAACTTGCAGGCGTCCGCCGGGATGGATTACGGTCAATCGATTCCCGTCACTTTGTTCTTCGAAAATCAAACTTCTGCCGACTACAAATATTTTGTTCCGGTGACCCGGATGGTAGCTCGAACGGACAACATCGGTTTGGCCGCAGTTTCGGAACTGATTAAGGGGCCGAACGGACCGGGATTGCTTTCCGTACTCGACCCGTCGACGAAGATTCTCAGCGTGAACGATCAGACGAAGACCGTAACCGCCAATTTTGGCGAGGAGTTGCTTGGCGCCGATCAGAAAGCTTCGCCGGACGCGCTCAAATCAATCATACTGTCGCTCACGGAGAATACAGGCAAGAGCCAAGTGCAAATTCAAGTGAACGGAACGTCCAAGGTGATCGCCGACGACAAGACGAATTACAGCAAGCCGGTGGAGAAACCCGTTCACGTCAACGAATATAAAATGTAGATTTTTGCCATACTGACGAGTATCACAGCGATCGCAAGCAGGGGCAGACGAACGAGTCGCCGCTCCCCTGCGGCGATCGCTTTATTTTTACCTTTATAGGAATAACAAGATCCGGGGGTCTTCGTAAAGTATCTGAATTGACTTCGAAGTAAGGCTACACTTTGTGGGGTTGCTTTACCTGGGCACCCCGCGTAGTGCCCGATGCGGCTTCAAAGCACCGTTTCACTTTGCAGGGTTGTTTTATGGTAAAATGTTGGAGGTTGTCTCAATTCAATAGCGGATGCTTACGAAGAACTCAATTCCTGAAGGAATTGCTTAAGCGTATGCTTACGAAGATCGCAATTCCTAGGGGAATTGCTAAATAGGAGGATGGGAATGAGAACGGACGGCAGAACGAACGGCGAATTGCGGCCGGTCAGTATTACCCCGCACTACATCAAGCACGCCGAAGGATCGGTGTTGATCGAGTCGGGGGAAACGAAAGTGATCTGCACGGCAACACTGGAGGATCGCGTTCCTTCATTCCTTAAAGGGCAGGGCAAAGGCTGGGTCACGGCGGAATATTCAATGCTCCCGCGCGCGACGCAAATCCGCAACCAGCGCGAATCGATGAAAGGCCGGCCGGGCGGCCGAACGATGGAAATTTCCCGCTTGATCGGCAGAGCACTGCGATCGGTCGTTGATATGGAGGCGCTCGGTGAGAAATCGTTGACGATCGATTGCGACGTTATCCAAGCCGATGGGGGCACGAGGACGGCGTCGATCACTGGCTCGTTCGTGGCGATGGCGTTCGCGATGGCACGACTCGTGGAGCAGAAGAAGCTCGCCAGACTGCCGATCACCGATTTTCTGGCTTCGGTCAGTGTGGGGGTCGTGCGCGGCGAGCCGATGCTGGATCTATGCTATGAAGAAGATTCGCAAGCGAAAGTGGACATGAACGTGGTGATGACCGGGGACGGGCGATTCGTCGAGCTGCAAGGGACGGGGGAAGAGGCGCCGTTCACGCGCGCAGAGCTGGATGCGTTGCTCGTGCACGCCGAGTCGGGTATTATGGTGCTCATCGATAAGCAGAAAGAGGTGCTCGGGGTCATTGCCGAGCAGATCGGCGCGCGAAGCGGAAAGTGAGGCAGGCATATGGGAATTAAGCGTTCCTCGGATTTGTTTCCCGACGGCCAGGTGCTGATCGCCACGGCGAACAGGGGAAAGGCCCAAGAGTTCGCACAGATGTTCGCGGCGTTTGGAGTGGTCGTGAAGACGCTGAACGACTTCGCCGACCCGCCGCATATCGTTGAAGACGGCGCGACGTTCGCCGAGAACGCGCTGATTAAGGCGCGCACGGTGGCGCTAGCCTATGGGGTGCCGGCACTGGCCGACGATTCCGGCCTCTGCGTCGATTTGCTCGGCGGCGAGCCCGGCGTCTACTCGGCCCGCTACGCCGGGCCGGGCGCCAGCGACGCCGCCAACAACGCGAAGCTGCTCGCTGCGCTTACGCAGCTTGCGGACGCCGGCGGCGCCCCCGCTGCGCCGCCGGGCAACCACCCGCGCCTGCTGAGCCAGGCGCACTTCGCTTGCGCGCTCGCGCTCTTCGAGCCCGCGAGCGAACTTACGCTCGCTGCCTTCGGCCGCTGCGACGGCTGGATCGCCGCCGCCCCGCGCGGCAGCTTCGGCTTCGGCTACGATCCGCTGTTTTACTTGCCGGAATTGGGTTGTACGATGGCCGAGCTCCCATCGGAGCGTAAGAACGAGATCAGCCACCGCAGCCATGCCATCCGCGCTTTGTGGCCTCAACTTGAACAGGAGAGTGACAGCCATGCCGCAGAATGAAGCACGTCCCAATATTTTGCTGATCATGACCGATGAGCAGCGGTTTGACGGCTGGGGGCGGATCAACCCGATCGTTAAGACGCCAAACCTGGATCGGTTGGCGCAACAATCCATTGTGTTTACCCGCGCCTATACGACCAATCCGTCTTGCGTCCCGGCGCGAGCGGCAATGTTCACCGGGCGTTATCCGTCGCAATGTGGTGCGCCTACCTTTATCACGTATGTCAACGAAACGGAAACGACGTTCATGAGCTTGCTGCGTGAGAGCGGCTACCATACGGCGGTGGTCGGCAAGCAGCATTTCGGCCGCACCGACATTGAACGGGGTTATGATTATGAGGAAATTAACGATCTGCATGCACCGCCAAAGCTGACGAACGTGACAGATGCCTCGCCGAGCTACGCGAAATTTTTGGCCTCCGCCGGATTCCGTGAGCAGAACGAGCTGTCGCGCTCCGATTCCCAGTTTCGTTTTACGAAGGAATGGGTGGCCGACGAGCGCTATCATGTCGATCATTTTATCGGAGAGCGTGGGGCTCAGTGGATCGAACGTGAGCGCCCCCCGCAGAAGCCGTGGTTCCTCTGGGTGTCGTTCCCTGGACCGCACCAGCCGTTCGACGGCATCGGGTTGCCGCAGGCCGACATGTACTCGCCTGAGGACATCGACATGCCGCTGACCGACCGGTCGCAGCTTGATGCGAAGCCCCAGCATTATCGGGCGAAGAAAGAATATCCCACCGGCCTCTCCGAAGCGGAAATTCGCCGTATGCGCCATTCCTACTATGCAAAAATCTCGCTGATCGATCAGCAGGTCGGCCGCGTCTTGGATGCGCTGCGCAAGACCGGCGAATACGACAACACGCTGATCCTGTTCACGTCCGATCACGGGGATTTCATGGGCGACTTCGGCCTCGTGCACAAGGGGCAGTATTTGTCCGAAGTGCTGATGCGTGTGCCGTTCATTCTTAAGCCGCCGGTCGTGGATTTCCCGGGCAGCGAAGTGAACGACCTGGTCGCCAACTTCGACCTGGCCGCCACTTGCTTAAGCGCCGCCGGAGCCGACGTTCCTTCGAACATGGCGTGCAGAGACTTGAATCCTTATTGGCGCCGACCCGACGAGACAATTTCACGTGAATATCTCTATATGGAAGCTTCTGACCTGCGCGGCATCCGCACCGACCGCTGGAAAATGATCCATTACCGCAACCGTACCTACGGCGAACTGTACGATCTGAAGCACGACCCATGGGAAACGAACAATTTGTGGGACGACGCTTCGTTGCTTCCGATCAAAGCGCAGCTCTATTCCCTGCTCATCAACGAATGGATCCGGCTCGGGGAAAAATCGCACATGCGATGGAACGTGAACGATCCTCAAATCTAATACGAATGAGATTGGCTACCTGCACCGATATCGTTTTGCTCTAACGACTGCCACAGACGCTATTGCTGCAAAATGAACTCATCCATGATTCTAACGATTGCTACAAACGGTATTTGCCAATTTGGGCGCCATTTTCGACTAAAATCGCAAAATAGCGCCGTACACAATCGTTAGCGCTTCGTAATCGGGAAAAGACCCAAATAGCGTCAATTGCAATCGTTACACAATCGACACTTTATACTGCTTCAACCATACATACACTTGCCCCAGCCAGGCGAAAAATTGCGGCCCGGTCATCAGCTGCCCGAACCACGGGAGCTGGAATTGCCCGGCTCCGTCGGCGGCCAACTCGCGAATTCGCTCGACGTGCACGAGCTCTCCCAGCGGAGTGGACGTGTCGTTCAATATTTCCAGAGCCCAATTTTTCACCGCCCGATCGTACCCGGGATTGTGCGTCTTCGGATACGGGCTTTTCTTGCGGAACAGCACCTCATCGGGCAGCCAGCCCCGCATCGCCTCGCGCAGCACACCTTTCTCCCGCCCGCCGGCCATCTTCATTTCCCACGGAATATTCCACACATACTCAACCAACCGATGATCGCAAAAAGGTACCCGCACCTCCAAGCCGACCGCCATGCTCATCCGATCTTTGCGGTCGAGCAGAGTCGGCATGAAGCGGGTGATGTTGAGCCACGACATTTCGCGAATCCGCGCTTGAGCAGCGTCTTCCCCGGCAAGCCGCGGCACTTCGTCCAGCGCCTGCTCATACCGCTCGCGCACATACTTTTCCGGCTTGATCCAATCCGCCAGCTGCGGCGAGAGCAACTCCTCCCGTGCCTTTACCGAGAGCGCCCAAGGGAAAATATCCGCCTCCAGCGATTCCTTGCGGTGAAACCACGGGTATCCGCCGAATATTTCGTCCGCCGCTTCGCCGGAAATCGCCACCGTGGCATCTTTCTTAATTTCCCGGCAAAATAATAACAAGGAGCCGTCGACATCCGCCATCCCCGGAAAATCGCGAGCCGTCACCGCCGCCTTCAGCGATTCGACCAGCTCCGGCGTGTCGAACTGGATCCAGTGGTGCGTCGTCCCGAGGTGATCCGCCATCTTGCGGATCCACGGCGCATCGGCGTTCGGCTGAAACGCGTTCGCCTTAAAATATTTGTCGTTGTCGACATAATCGACCGAATATGTGTGAACGACGCCGCGCCCTTGTTCGTTATAATAATCCGCGGCGAACGAGGTCAACGCGCTCGAATCAAGCCCGCCCGACAGCAGCGCGCAGACGGGCACGTCGGAGACAAGCTGCCGTTGCACCGTATCGTGCAGCAGCTCACGCACTTTAGCGGCCGTCGCCGCCGCATCGTCGGTATGTGGAGCGCTAACCAGCGTCCAATACTTATAAACATTCAGCCCGCCGCGATCGAACACCGCCGCGTGCCCCGGCTTCAGCTCCTCCATGCCTTTGTAGACGCCATGGCCCGGCGTACGCGCCGGGCCGATCGCGAACAGCTCCGCCAGGCCTTGAGAATCCACTTCGGCATGCACATCGCGATGAGCTAGTATCGCTTTCGGCTCGGAACCGAACAGGAAGCGGCCGCCTTGCGCCATGAAGAACAACGGCTTGACGCCGAGCCGGTCGCGGGCAAGGAAGAGCGCTTGCTCCTTGCTGCTCCATACGGCGAAAGCGAAAATCCCGTTGAACCGTTCGACGCAAGGCCGCCCCCATTCGATAAAAGCAATTAGCAGCACCTCGGTATCGCAATGGGTGCGGAACTCCCAGCCGCGCCCTTCCAATTCCTGACGAAGCTCGTTTGCATTATACAACTCGCCGTTATAAACAAGCACATACGTATGGCCGCCGACCTTTCTTTCCATTGGCTGCGCTCCGTTTTCCGGGTCGATTACGCTTAAGCGGCGATGTCCGAGGGCGCAAGCCTGTGTCAGCCACTCGCCCGAAGCATCCGGTCCACGCGGGGCCAACGTCTCCGTCATCCGTTCCAACACAGCCATCTCCCGCGTTAGATCGGCATCGTATTCCACCCATCCGGTAATCCCGCACATGGACGCTCATCCTTTCGGTGTTAAGTTTCCTTACAACACAAAACTATGCGCTTTAACAAGATATAATGTCTGTCCTTGATTTTCTGGAACTGCTATGATAACATGATTCATGTTTCGCCGATAAGGGGATCGCGACAATATTTGTTTATATATGCGGGTGTAGTTCAATGGCAGAACGCCAGCTTCCCAAGCTTGAGGCGAGGGTTCGATTCCCTTCACCCGCTTTTTGTAACTTTCTATTTGGGTTTAAGTATGTCCTAGTAGCTCAGTTGGATAGAGCAACAGCCTTCTAAGCTGTGGGTCGGGGGTTCGAATCCCTCCTGGGACGTTTCACGGCACACTACATGGCAAGACAGGAACAACTTCACAACCAGCCGACAAGCCCGCGAACATCCCTTGTACCAAGGGGGCAGCGGTGTTTTTTTGTTTATAGAATTTATACAATTGGGGGTCCCCGCAAAGTACTTGAGACAACTTCGAAGCCAAGCTTCACTTTGTGGGGATTTATGGGAGGTCGATGCGCGTGAGCGGCGGCGAATGGGACATGGAGCAAAGGAATAATGTCGTGCTGTTGCCGGGCACCGTTGACTATTACCAAATTGAATTGACGAAGATGCTTGAAGAAGAACGATACGGCGAAGCTGTCGAATTGCTGGCTTTCCTGCTCCAATGCCGCCCGGTGGACAGCCAAACCGAAGAAGAATGGAGAACGTTGTCGGAATGGCTGAAAAACTCGTTTTCCGTCGGATCTCCGGTCGAATTTGGCAAAAGAAGCCCGTCATCGAATGAGTCGGAACAATTTTCAGATGAAGACGAGGAAGAGCTGACCGAAGGCCGGCTCGTTCGTCTTCGCTGGCAGAGCAAAGCCGGCCGCGACCTTGGCTTTGTCCGGCAATTGCTGGACAGCTTGAAGCGTGCGGAGGCGATGGCTGAACAGATTGAAGCGATCGAGCAGCTTTCCCAGATCGACAACCCCGACATTGCCGGAGAGCTCATTGAATGGCTTGGTTCCACCGTCGTTCATCCGCTTGTGATGTTCAAAGGGCTGCAGGCCTTAAAGGGAAAAGGAATGACCGGCGAATTCGCAGTGCCCAAGAGGAGCGGGGCGGTTGTCGTGCGAATCGAAGATACGCCTGTGAGCCGCGAAGATTACCCTCCGCCAATTGCAGAAATCTGGTGTCGTCTGGCAGACGAGAGCGTACACGACGGTGCGGAAATTGCTGAATTCGCCAAAGTCATGCTGCAGGAATTCATTGCATTCATTTATACCACGCCAATCTACAAACAGTTGGTCGAGCTTAACCAAGAAGAAACGGAAGCTTGGGCGGCCGCGCTTCATACCACCGTGATGGACCTGTTGCCGCCGTCGGAATCAAGCGGGGCATCGACGCTCGCGGAACGATACGGCATTGCAGGCGAATCTGACCGCCGTACGTTCGAGCAAGCTCTTACTTATATAAGAAGGTTTACGTCACAGGTTTACCGTCTACCGCCGCTTTCTTGAAATGAGGGAATGATATGGTTATAATGGAGTGGTTATATTGACAAGCGTACGACAATGTGCAGGCAAATTTTTGGAGGGGAAAGCATAAAATGAAAGCAAGCTGGGAAAAAATAGAGAAGAACCTTGGGGTTCTTACGGTTGAAGTTGAGAGCGAGAAAGTGAATCAAGCGATCGATAAGGCGTTCAAGAAAGTCGTTGCCAAGGTAGCTGTTCCGGGTTTCCGCAAAGGTAAAGTGCCGCGCTCGATTTTCGAGAAGCGATACGGTGTAGAGAGTCTTTACAACGATGCCATGGATTTCATCCTGCAAGATTCCTATGTGGAAGCGGTGGAAGAGACCGGCATCGAGCCGATTGACCGCCCCGATGTCGATATTCAACAGTTCGCCAAGGACCAGGAGTTCAAGTTCACTGCCAAGGTGCAGGTGAAACCGGAAGTCACGCTCGGCGAGTACAAAGGAATTGAAGTCGAAGAAACGAGCGCCGAGGTGTCGGAAGAAGACATCGCCGCTGAGTTGAAACGACTGCAAGAACGTCATGCCGAGGTCGTTGTACTCGATGACGGGAAAGCGGAGCAAGGCGATATTACTTCGATCGATTTCGAAGGATTCGTTGACGGAGTGCCTTTCGAAGGCGGCAAAGCCGAGAAGTATTCGCTCGAGATCGGGTCGAACAGTTTCATTCCCGGATTCGAGGATCAGATCGTCGGCATGGAGCTCGGTGAAGAAAGAGAAATCAACGTGACGTTCCCCGAGCAGTATCATTCCGAGGAACTCAAGGGCAAAGCGGCTGTGTTCAAGGTGAAATTGCAGGAGCTCAGACGGAAGAACTTGCCTGAGCTCGACGATGAATTCGCCAAGGACGTCAGCGAATTCGATACTCTCGAAGAATTCAAGCAAGACATCGTAGATCGGTTGAAGAAGCAGAAGCAGGACGAGCAGAAACGCACCCGCGAGACGGAAGTGGTTGAGAAGGCTGCCGCAGCCGCTACCGTGGACGTTCCCGAGGTAATGGTGGAGAACGAAGTCGAGCACATGCTGCGTGATTTCGAGAACCGCTTGCGGATGCAAGGAATGAACTTGGAGCTGTACTATCAGTTCTCCGGCCAAAGCGAAGATTCGATGAGAGAGCAGATGCGTTCCGATGCGCGGACGAGAGTGCTCAACAATCTGGTCCTTGAAGCGATCGTAGCCGCCGAGAAGATCGAAGTGTCGGAAGAGGAAGTCGCCGAGGAGTTGCAGACGCTTGCCGACAGGTATCAGCGCCCGGTCGAAGAACTTCGCGAAGCGTATGAGGTAAACGGGACGTTGGAAAGTCTGAAGGAGAACTTGGGAATTCGCAAAGCGATCGATTTCCTGGTCGAAAACAGCAAAGTGAAGAGCGGCGCCGCTTGATTCTATAGCGTACAAGGAGACGAAAGGCACGTGATGGACTGCGTGTCTTTTATTTTCCAAACGGATTTGGAATCTGGCCGCCAAACATGATAAGATGAAAGTTGAAGGAACATTTTTCACGCGGGGAGGGAAGATTGGAACGATGAGTCTTATACCCATGGTTGTGGAGCAGGAAAGCCGGGGGGAGCGCTCTTACGATATTTATTCGCGTCTCCTAAAGGATCGCATTATATTTATCGGGACCCCGATCGACGACGACGTTGCCAATCTAGTCATCGCCCAACTGCTGTTTTTGTCCGCTCAGGACGCGGATAAGGACATCTCTTTGTATATCAATTCTCCTGGCGGTTCCGTTACAGCCGGGATGGGCATTTACGATACGATGCAATTCATCAAGCCGGATGTCTCGACGATCTGCGTCGGCATGGCGGCCAGCATGGGCTCTTTACTGCTCACGGCAGGCGCCAAGGGCAAGAGGTTCTCGCTTCCCAACAGCGAAGTGATGATTCATCAGCCCCTCGGAGGGGTTCAAGGCCAGGCGACGGATATCAAGATTCATGCCGACTGGATTTTGAAGACGAAGCGGAAGTTGAACGAAATCTATGTGCATCATACTGGCCAACCGTATGAGAAGATCGACAGGGATACGGATCGGGACAATTTCATGAGCGCCGAAGAAGCCAAAGCTTACGGCCTGATTGATGAAGTGATTGCTCGTAACGATTTGGGAGCTAAGGGGTGATTCCATGTTTAAGTTTAATGATGAGAAGGGGCAATTGAAGTGCTCGTTCTGCGGCAAGTCTCAAGACCAAGTACGTAAGTTGGTGGCCGGTCCGGGTGTATATATTTGCGATGAATGCATCGAATTATGCTCGGAGATTGTGGAGGAAGAACTGGGTCACGATGAAGAACTGGATCTGAAGGACATTCCGAAGCCGAAGGATATCCGGGTCATTCTGGATCAATACGTTATCGGACAGGAACAAGCCAAGAAGTCGCTTTCAGTCGCCGTTTACAACCACTACAAGCGGATTAATTCGCAAAGCAAGCTCGAAGATGTGGAGTTGCAGAAGAGCAACATCGTGCTGCTGGGGCCGACGGGAAGCGGGAAGACGCTGCTCGCTCAGACTCTCGCGAAAATTTTGAACGTGCCGTTTGCGATCGCCGACGCGACTTCGCTGACCGAAGCCGGATATGTCGGGGAAGACGTGGAGAATATATTGCTCAAGTTGATCCAGGCCGCCGATTACGACGTGGAGAAAGCGGAGCGTGGAATCATTTATATTGACGAAATCGACAAGGTGGCGCGCAAGTCGGAGAATCCGTCGATTACCCGCGATGTGTCGGGCGAAGGCGTTCAACAAGCGCTGCTCAAGATTCTCGAAGGCACGGTTGCATCCGTACCTCCGCAAGGGGGAAGGAAGCATCCGCACCAAGAGTTTATCCAGATCGACACGACGAACATTCTGTTCATCTGCGGCGGAGCGTTCGACGGACTGGAACAAATTATCAAGCGCCGGATCGGCAAGAAAGTGATCGGTTTCGGGAATCCGTCCGACGGCAGCAAGCTGGAGCTGAAGCCAGGCGAATATTTGGCTATGGTGCTTCCTGAGGACTTGCTCAAGTACGGCTTAATCCCGGAATTCGTCGGACGGCTGCCGGTCATCTCGACACTGGAGCCGCTGGATGAGGAAGCTCTGGTCCGCATCTTGTCCGAGCCGAAGAACGCGCTGGTGAAGCAATACCAGAAGCTGCTGGAGATGGACAACGTCAAGCTCGAGTTCGACTCCGAAGCGCTGGAAGCGATCGCCAAGGAAGCGATCAAGCGCAACACCGGAGCGCGGGGACTCAGGGCGATCATCGAAGGGATTATGCTCGACGTCATGTTCGAGGTACCGTCCCGCGACGATGTCGGCTCGTGTACCGTGACCAAGGACGTCGTGCTGAACAAGCTGGCGCCTGAGCTGAAGAAGAAGGACAACGTCAAGGAGCCGAAAGCTTCAACCAAGAAGAAGGAAGAGAGCGCCTAATATCAATGCCTGGTCACCGGGCGTTGAATAATGGTTGCGTCGGCCATCGCATGATGGCTCGCCGCTTCCTCAATAGCCATACCACGTGCCTCCAAGCTGCCGATCGCCAGGGTCAAACCTCGCGTAACGCGGCGCGGAGGACGTTTGCCATTTGGGAGAGGATGATGGGCTAATGTACCACAGGACGGACACCGTTCCCGTCAAGGTCGGCAATGTGACGATCGGCGGGAGCAATGATGTCATTATTCAGAGTATGTGCACAACCAAGACGGCCGATGTCAAGGCAACGGTAGCGGAGATTCTTCGCCTCGAAGAAACGGGCTGCCAAGTCGTTCGGGTCACGGTGAACAACCAGGAAGCCGCAGCGGCGATCAAGGAGATCAAGAAGCAAATCCATATTCCGCTTGTGGCGGATATTCATTTCGATTATCGGCTCGCGCTGGAAGCGATTAACAATGGGATCGACAAGGTGCGCATCAATCCGGGCAACATCGGGCGGCGGGATCGGGTGGAAGCCGTCGTCAAGGCGTGCAAGGATCGGGGCATCCCGATTCGAATCGGTGTGAACGCCGGCTCTCTGGAGCGCCACTTGCTGGAGAAGTACGGCTATCCGACGCCGGAAGCGATGGTCGAGAGCGCCTTGTTCCACATCGGCATTCTCGAAGAGCTCGATTTCCATGATAT
>JAJFMO010000455.1 GCA_020697475.1 Paenibacillaceae bacterium
CACGGTGTTTTACGATGGGTGGATTCTGCGCTTTGCGGATGGCTATACGAAACGCGCGAATTCGGTCTGCCCAATCTACTATTCTACGGAGAATGTCGAGCGCAAAATCGAAGAATGCGAGAAGATGTATGCGGAAAACCGATTGCCGACCGTTTTCAAAATGACCCCATTCGTTCATCCAAGTGATTTGGATGCGATTTTAGAGGATAGAGGTTACACGTTAGTCGACCGGACAAGTGTCCGGACAGTTCAGCTTGGTTCCTTCCCTGAGTTCGATTCGGCTGCATGCAGCATCGAAGAAGCCGTTTCGCTCCAATGGATCGAAACCTTCATCAGGCTAAACAATATCGATTCCAAGCATAGAGGTACAATTCATCGTATGTTGTCGAATATCAGGAGTAAAACAGGTTTTGCTTCGATATATCATAAAGGTGAAGTTGTCGCGTGCGGTTTCGGGGTGATCGAGAGAGGCTATATCGGGCTGTATGATGTCGTAACAGAAGCCAGTCACCGGAACCGAGGATTTGGCGAGCAGGTGATCCGGAGTTTGTTGCAATGGGGCAGAGAGAACGGGGCGGGATTCAGCTATTTGGCGGTGGTCGCGAATAATGCGCCCGCTCTGCGACTCTATGAGAAGTTGGGGTATTCGGAGATTTACGAATATTGGTATAGGGTGAAGCGATGTGAGTAAATCCAGCGAGTGGCTAAAGGGGATTCGAAGGCTGGGAATCGCTCGTTTCGGAGGTCATATTGAACCCGGTGAGACGATACTTGAGTGTGCCGTTACCCGCGTGAATTTGTGTTGCAACCGCTGGGGAAGATGCAATTTCTCGCGAGGCTGATCACGGAAGAGCCTAAGCTGTTGAACGAAATATTCGGTTAGCCAACATGGCGAGCGGATTTTTTTTATTTTTGTTCAAAAATGGCTAACGGGCGGCATCTCTTCAATGAAGGCGAAGAAGACGCAGGAGGATGGCATGGGATTAGTAGCAAACAAGGCCGCAGTTTGGATGGAGCAGGGGGGATCGGCTCAAGCCGAAAGCGATCAAGCCCTGGTGGAGAGGGCGCAGCAAGGAGATATCGAGGCGTTCGGCGAGTTGATCGGGCAGCATCGGAACAAGGCGCGCAATTGGGCGGAGCGAATGACGGGGGATCCGTATTTGGCCGATGATGTCGTGCAGGATGCGCTAATTCGCGCCTTTCTTCACCTCGGGTCATTGGCGGATACAAGCCGTTTTCTGCCGTGGCTGCACAGGATTGTGCAAAATCAGGCCAATATGCGGCTAAGACGCGGAGGACCATTTAAGCGGGAGCAGCCGTTTACTTCATGGCAGGGGGATGCATCCTTGAATCGTGTGGAATGGGACAATCTGGACAGCATATTGGATCACCTAACCTGCATGGCTTCGAAGGAGGCGGTAAAGCAAAACGACCCGGCAGAGCGGCTTCTGCGCAAGGAGCTGTATGAGACGATTCGTGCCCTGCTCCACTGTCTAAACCGTAAGGAGCGCGGGATTTTCGAAGCGTATTTTTTTCAACAACTGTCTCCCGACGAAATCGCCACCATGTATCATACGACGACGGGAACGGTCTATACGTACTTGCATCGCTCCCGGCAAAAACTACGCCAAACTCATCTGCGCGCAACTCTTGGCCTTCACGAATCAAAGGGAGGGGGATGTATGTCCAAGCAAAAAGTGATTCAGCTTCCAGAGTGGCAGAGGCATTATTCCGCGAAAATGAGCTTTGTAGATCGGATTGGCCATATGTTGGCAACACTCGGCGACATTCGACCAACATCGGAACTGATGGGAATATCGGGGTTTGCGTTTCGTATGAAAATTTCCAACAGAACGACATTTTCAGACGGTATTTATGTGTTTGATTGGCGGAAGGTATTTAGGGGATTGATGGACAAACTGGGCTATGATGCCAGTGTGGTCTGCGGACAATTGTCTAATGGCCCGGTTCCGTTGCTGTCGGCAGCCGAACGGTTCCCGGTCGTGCTTCCCATTGAAGAAGCTGTGTTGCCTTTTATCCGAAAGTACATTGATATGGGAAAGCCGCTGCTCTACTTCGACACGTTGGCGGATAGACCGTATGTTCACGAGTGGGCACTGATTTACGGGTATGACGATGAACGACGAATTGCCTATGTGACAGACGCCATGCGGGAGAACGGGAAAACCGTTTCCTATAAAGAAATCGCGGAGAATCCGCTTCGTTTTTTGGCAGGGATTAACGGGAGAAAGGAAGACCTTTCAGACCAATCTGACAAACTTACCGTAATGGAAAGGAACAAGCAGGCAATAAAGTTTGCGGTAAATTATGCCAGAAACGGTTGCGATTACGTTCCCATGACGACGTACTTGAACTATACCTCGGGACTAGCAACTTACGATCGGTGGATCCTTTATCTACACAACCCTGAAGTGGCGCCAAATCGCTACGGGATAGGACAGCTTGCCGCAGTATACGCAGATGCGAAACATCAGGCGGCGCGGTATTTGCGGGGGGTGCAGTTGCAAGGCGAGTCGATGAGGCTGACCTTGTTGGCCGCGGAAGCTTATGAGCAAGCTGCCGAAGCGCTTGACAACATTAGCGGCGAGGTGCCGTTCGTTCGAAGCTCCGAGCCGCTGGTCTCAGAGACATTGCACAAGTGTCGGGAACAATTGGAAAAAGCGAAAGAATTTGAAACAGCGGCCATTGGATATTTGGAAAATGCGATAAAGCGATGGGGGGGCGAGGAGTAACTGGATGAGACAAATTCGATTTTTAACGGAAATAGCCTATAACGTGAAAAATGTCATGGAAGCGAAGGAATCTTTCGAACAGCTGAACCCCGACGTTCAGGTTGTTGTCGAGCAAGCCGAAGATTCATTTGAACTGTTCCAAGCCTATAAGTCCGAAGAAGCACCGGATTTGATCGAAATGGGAGGTTACCCGGTAGGAAATCGGAGCGGGACATTTATCGATCTGAATCCGTACGTTGCCGAAATCGAAGGGCTGGAAGAGGATTTGTTTCCAGGACTGCTGCGGGTCGCCCGGCATGATGGAACGTTGCCGGGGTTGCCTGTTGAAATCAGTCCACCGCTCATCATGTACAACAAAGAGATGTTTGATCAGGAAGGCTTGATGTATCCGGCAGACGATTGGTTCTGGGATGACATGATTGGCCTTGCGAAACGTTTGACGCTCAGGGACGAGAGCGGATTGGCAAAACAGTTCGGTTTCGGTATCGGTATAGACATTGAGTGGTTCGAGCCGTTCGTCATGCGCAATGGAGGCAGGTACATTTCTCCGGATGGCACAACGTCGAGAGGTTATGTGGATAGCCCCGCCACGATTCAAGCCTTCCGAAAGATTGTCGAGGCATTCCGCCTTCATCGAATCATTCGCCTGCCTGATGAACCTGCCGAAACGGCGAAATGGCCGGATGAGGCAGCGATGAATTTTGCCTTTGCCTGGGATGCAAGGCATTATCGCTTGAAAAGCGGCCGATATGGCGTAGTCGGCTTGCCAAACATGCCGGGCGGAGAAGCAGCGAACATGATTTACATGGGCGGAGCTGGGGTCACCAAGAAATCGGCGAATCCGCGGCTGGCATGGGAGTTCCTAAGGCATTATCTCCTAGAGCGCGATTCGTGGATGCCGCCGATCTCGAAGTCGCAAGCGGAGAAGCGAGGATTGACCGCACATCCGATCTGGTCCCGCTATCTGAAAGAATTAGATCATATTCAAATCAGCGGGTTCTTCCAGAACCGAAAATGGAATGCCTCCCGCCAACTGATCAATGAGGACATCCACCGGTAAAATCATTTTGAACTGGAGGTAGAACATGGAAACGAGAATTGTGGAAAAAGATTCGTTCAAGGTCATTGGAATGACCCTCGAAACTTTGTTGAAGGACGAGCGGGAGCAGAGGAATATTCCCAAGTTGTTTGATGCGTTTGCGAAACGGGTAGCCGAGATCGGGAACAGGGAAAATGATCGTCCTATAGGCATTTTCATCGACCCTCCCAATTACAATCCCAATTCGGATAAGTTCAAATGGATTGCCGGTGTTGAAGTTTCTGACGACAAGGTTGTTCCTGAGGGCATGGAGTTCTTTTCGTTTCCGAAGCATACCTACGCAAGTACAACCTATCGCGGATCAGCGGATGTTGCCCATCAAGCTTATAATTATTTGTATCAGTGGGTAAGAGAGTCTGAGTATAAGCTCGCCGATTCGTTCGGCATAGAACAAGTTCTGGAAAGTAACGACGACGGAACGGTAGTGATGGATTTGATGTTTCCGGTAATAGGAAAGAGGTGACGTGTTGATCGAGCAATTGGATAAAGTGATCGAGGAATACAGGAAGGATAATCTCTTGTGCGGGAATGTGCTTGTTACGAAGCAGGGCAAGGAAGTGTACCATCGAAGCTGCGGGCAGGCGAGTGTTCAATTGGGCGTCCCCAACCGCCCGGATACGAAATTTCACATTGCCTCGGTGACGAAAATGCTGATTGCCGCCGCCGTTCTAACATTCTCGGAGCAAGGGTTGGTCGGGCTTGGCGATCATCCGGGGAAATATGTTGAGCGATTCAAAGCCCTGCATCCTGATATTCAAATCCATCATTTGCTCAGCCATTCCTCGGGTCTTCATGACATTTATGCGCTTCCTGATTTACGATTCGAAATGAGCCGGTTGAATGTTGAGCAGAAAG
>JAJFMO010000456.1 GCA_020697475.1 Paenibacillaceae bacterium
TGCCGCCCCTGCCGTCACTTCTGCCGCTGCCGACAACGCCTACTCCTGGACGCGCGGCCCCTACGACGGGGATCAGTTGCTGCGTATGATCAACAAGAGATTAAGTCAACCGCTGACCGGCCCGATCACGTCGCTTGTGGTGACTCGCCGAGGCCCATCCGGACGTGCAATCGAAATTGCCGCCAACGGGGTCCCGCTCAAAGTCACCTATCCCGACGCTTTCCGCGGGTTGTTCGGCGGCTTGCCCAGTACCCGGTTTGAAATCGAGCAGGCGGGAAGTTATACTATACTCGGCGCGGGAGGGCGGACGGGAACGTTCGCGGGAGACAGTTCGGCGCTTCGCTTGCTTGACAGCCGCGGCGCAGCAGCGCTCCTCCCCAAATCATTATTTCAATTGAATGGCAGCGGCCAAGCGAGCGCAATTCAGGCGACGGCGACTCCTTCGAGTACATTCGTCTTCCGAGGCACGGGCACCGGGCACGGACTCGGAATGTCGCAGTGGGGCGCCAAGAAGCTGGCCGAGCAAGGCTACGATTACACTCGTATCCTTAACTACTATTATACAGGGGTTACACTGAGCAAGGTGGAATAGATGGATATCGGATTATTTGATTACGAGCTGCCCGAGGAGCTGATCGCCCAGACTCCGCTGCCCAACCGGACAGGCTCGCGGCTTATGTCGTTGAACAAGGCGACCGGCGAGGTCGGCCATCACTCGTTCGAGCAGCTGCAGCAATTTGTGAATGCCGGGGATTTGCTAGTTTTGAACGACACGCGGGTCATTCCGGCCCGGTTGTTTGGAGTCAAGGCGGATACCGGGGCGAAGATCGAGCTATTGTTGCTCAACAATCTCGGCGACGACCGCTGGGAAGTGTTGGCCAAGCCGGCGAAGCGGGCCAGGATCGGGACGGAGATTCATTTTTCCACTGGTCAAAATGCCTCCCCAACGCTTACAGCGATCGTGGAAGAAGAGAAAGAGATGGGCGGCCGCATCGTGCGGTTTCGCTACAGCGGGATTTTCAATGAGCTGCTGGACCGTCTCGGGCAAGTTCCGCTTCCTCCTTATATCAAGCAACAACTGGACGATAAGGAAAGATACCAGACAGTCTATGCCAAGCATGAAGGCTCGGCGGCGGCTCCGACGGCGGGGCTTCATTTCAGCGAAGATTTTCTGCAGCGGCTGGAGCGGCAAGGAGTAGGCATCGCCTATATTACGTTGCACGTCGGGCTGGGGACGTTCCGGCCGGTGTCCGTCGATCGCGTGGAAGAGCACCATATGCATTCGGAATACTATCACATTCCGGAGAAGGCGGCTGCGCAAATTCAAGCCGCACGCGAGGCGGGCGGCAAAATTATCGCCGTAGGCACCACGGCGGCGCGTACGTTGGAGACGGCGGCGCGCGAGGACGGCGGACCGATTCAGGCGTGCCAAGGGTGGACGGATATTTTCATCTATCCCGGGTATCGCTTCAAGTTGCTCGACGGGCTGTTGACGAATTTTCATCTGCCCAAGTCGACGCTGCTCATGCTGATCAGTGCCTTGGCCGGGCGCGAGCATGTTTTGAACGCTTACCGCGAAGCGGTGCGGGAGCGCTACCGTTTCTTCAGCTTCGGCGATGCGATGATTATTATTTAATAAGGATGGAACAGATGCCAGCAACCGAACCTGCTGTAAAATACGAACACATCAAAACTTGCGCCCAAACCGGAGCCCGCTTGGGGCGCTTGCATACTCCGCACGGCGTCATCGACACTCCGGCGTTCATGCCGGTCGGCACCCAGGCGACCGTCAAAACGATGAGCCCGGAAGAGCTAAAGGCGATGGATGCGCATATTATTTTGAGCAATACATATCACTTGTTCCTGCGCCCCGGGCACGAAATTGTCAAGGAAGCGGGCGGTCTGCACCGGTTCATGAATTGGGATCGGCCAATCTTGACCGACAGCGGCGGTTTTCAGGTGTTCAGCCTGAACGAGATGCGCAAAATCAGCGAAGAGGGCGTGGAATTTCGCTCCCACTTGAACGGCGACAAGCTGTTCATTTCCCCAGAAAAATCGATCGAGATCCAGAACGCTCTTGGAGCCGACATCATCATGGCGTTCGACGAGTGCGCTCCGTATCCGGCGGACGAAGACTACGTTCTGCGATCGCTGGAGCGCACGTCCCGCTGGGCTGAGCGTTGCTTGAAGAGCCACGCAAGACCGGCCGACCAGGCGCTGTTCGGTATCGTCCAAGGCGGGATGTTCCCCAAGCTGCGGGAGCAGAGCGCCCGGCAGTTGACTTCCATAGATTTCCCGGGGTATGCTATTGGAGGATTAAGCGTCGGCGAATCGAAGCCGCTCATGTACGAGATGCTGGAGGCGACCGTTCCGCTGTTGCCGACGGACAAGCCCCGCTACTTGATGGGCGTCGGGTCTCCGGATGCGCTTTTGGATGGGGCCATTCGCGGCATCGACATGTTCGACTGCGTCTTGCCGACGAGGATCGCCCGCAACGGCACGGTGATGACGAGCGCCGGACGACTGGTCGTTCGCAACGCCTCCAACACCCGGAATTTCTCGCCGCTGGATCCGAACTGTTCCTGCTACACGTGCCGCAACTATTCGCGCGCCTACATCCGCCACCTGATTCACGCGGATGAGACGTTCGGTATTCGGTTGACGACGTACCATAATTTGCACTTTTTGCTTGAGTTGATGCGGGGCGTCCGGCAAGCGATCCGCGAGGACCGGCTGCTCGACTTTCGCAACGAATTTTTCGCAACTTACGGATTGAACGACAACGATCGAGGGTTCTGACACAAGTACATTTTGGGAAAGGAGGAACGTCATGCACCTACTAGCCGATGCACCGCCGGCGACTCCCGGGATGGGGGCGGCTCTGCTGCAATATTCTCCGCTGATCCTGATGTTCGCCGTACTGTACTTCCTGCTGATTCGCCCGAATCAGAAGCGTGCGAAAGTACGCAACCAGATGTTAGGCAATTTGAAAAAAGGGGACAAAGTGGTCACGATCGGAGGCATGCATGGAACGATCATGGAAATCACCGACGATATGGTCGTCCTGCGCGTCAATGATGCGACGAAGATGACTTTCGACCGCTCCGCCATCAGCAGCGTGAGATCGGATCAATCCGGTTCAGGCAGCTCCGACGGACCGCAAATCAAGCAATAGCGAAAAATGACCGCGTTTCCCGGGATCTTTCAGGAAATTCGGTCATTTATTTTTTGTCCATTTTTGCCCATAAGATGAGTTTACTTCTTCAAATTCACCCCGAGCATGCCGCCAAGCGATCCGAGCAGGAAGCAGAACGTCACCAGCACCGGCGTCTGCACCTTAATCCCGGCATCGAAAGCGAGAAATCCGACGATCGCCACGATCAACCCGTACAACAACCCAAGCAAGCCCCCGTGATACCAGCCCTTGTTGCCCGCCCGCTTGCCCGACACCATGCCGCCCAGAAAAATCGCCACTCCATGAATGATAAAGCTGTACATCGTCAACTCGGACTCCTGCATATCCGTCAGCAACAACAGCAACGATGCCGCCAGCACACCGACAATCAGCCACAGCGCCGCATACACCAACCCCGCCAAGAACGGCGACGAGATGCGAGGCGGGCTGATTTTGCTTATCGAATTCATCTTGCTCCCTCCCTCGTATAGTATGTTTAGAAGCTTAATTGAAGCGAATTTCCAGTTGATTCGAGATTAAAGACAGTGATGAAGAGAACCGATTACTCTGGGTGGATGGGGGCAGTAGCCGAACCCGTACCGCAGCCCGTCAGGGCGAGGAACGGAAGTCGTTTGTCATGCCCGCTTACTCGCTCTTTGAGAACTTCATATGTGAAATTGGGTCTTGGACTTTTCGTGATGTTCCCAGACAATGGTCTTAGGGTCATTTGGGGAAAATTCGTCTCTCTCCCGTAGCTGCGACTACATCTTAAGTCTGTTTCCTCAGCACTCGTTTGAACTTCTTACCCGCTGGCGGTTCCCTTCGGTCACCCATGCCCGAAGATAGCAGCTTCGGGGCAGCCCATGAGCCGGAGGCAGTTCTTATATGCGAGGGTGACTGATCGGCGAGCGCGCTGGGGGCATCCCGAAGAGTCCAATTCCCTAAATCCCCATATAGAAGGGAGGGAACCCCTTGAAGCTTTTTGTCGGTATTGACGTCAGTTCGGAAGAACTGGAAGTGTGTTTTATGGATCCGGATGGCGGCACGCTTGAAACGCTGAAAGTTGAAAATAATCTGGACGGTGCCGCGCACTTGCGCGATCGCATCGTCGCTGTTGCGGACAAGCTGCCCTCTTCCGAGATTCATATTGGGCTGGAAGCCACCTCCGTCTACAGTTGGCATCCAGCGATGTACTTGCACGAACAAGAACAACTGCAACAACGGAACGCCAAGGTGTTTACCTTGAATCCCAAACTCGTTAACAAATTCCGTGAAGCCTATGCGGACATGGATAAAACGGATCGCATCGATGCCTGGATCATCGCCGACCGTCTGCGTTTCGGCAGGCTGACCACCACCATCATCATGCAAGAGCGCTATGTGGCGCTGCAACGGTTGACCCGTATGAGATTTCACCTTGTGCACAATTTGACGCGCGAGAAGCAGTACTTCCTGCAAAACCTGTTCTACAAGTGCAACGCCTTTCGCACCGAGGTCGACAGCTCCGTGTTTGGCAACGCCATTCTCGAGATGCTCTCGGAGAAGTACAGTCTCGACGATATCGCGACGATGGAGGTCGCTGATTTGGCCGATTATCTCAAGGAGAAGGGGCGCAATCGCTTCCCCGATCCTGAGCGTGTCGCCAATTGCATCCAAAAGGCCGCTCGCGCTTCGTATCGTCTTTCCAAGGTCGTTGAGGATTCCATTGACTTGGTTCTCGGCGCCTCGATTCAGGCGATCCGAAGCATTCAGAGCCAGCTCAAGGATATTGACAAGGCCATCGAGCGGATGCTAGACGGGTTGCCTGGCGCCCAAAGCCTGCGCTCAATTCCCGGCATTGACCGGATATATGCCGCCGGCTTACTGGCCGAGATCGGCGACATTGAGCGTTTCCGCGATCAAGCGGCTGTAGCCAAATATGCGGGCCTGACTTGGCACAGACATCAATCCGGCCCTTTCGAGGCCGAGGATAC
>JAJFMO010000024.1 GCA_020697475.1 Paenibacillaceae bacterium
AAACGACGGTCGGCCGGCTTTTGGTCGGCCAACTGGCCGGCTGGCAGCTGCGGGATACCGATGCCCTGATCGAAGAAGATCAGGGCATGCCGATTCCAGGGCTGTTCAGCGGTAAAGGCGAGGCGTATTTCCGGCAGGTGGAAAGCCGAATTATTGCCGAGACGATGCAAGGATGCAAGCAAGTGATATCCACGGGTGGCGGTGCTGTGCTGGCCGAAACGAATCGCCGCGCCATGCTTGCCGGCGGTTTCGTCGTCGCTTTGGCGGCGGACGTCGAGACGATTCTACGACGCGTGCGCGAAGACAGCAATCGGCCGCTGTTCCATGGCGATATGGAAGCCAGGGTGCGCCGGTTGATGCAAGACCGCCATGGCGCCTACGATTTCGCCGATTTGTGCGTCCCCACGTCCCAACATACCGCCGAAGAAGTCGCCCGCATTGTGTTACAACATTTCACTCAGGATGATAGAGAAAGCGAAAGGGGCGCCCCATGAAAGCCATCGTCAGGCCGACATCGCTGTTGGACGGAGAAATTCAAGCGTTGTCGTCAAAAAATTATACGACCCGCTACATCTTGATCAGCGCACTTGCGGAAGGCATGAGCACGGTCTATTATCCCGCGCACAGCGAGGATAGCGACGCGCTTCGCAGATGCATCCGCGATCTCGGCGCGATCGTCGACGAAGACGAGACGAAGATGACGATTCGCGGGTTCGGCAACAAGCCGCGTCATGTGAGCGAGCTCAACGTCGGCAACGCCGGCGCGGTGCTGCGATTTCTCATGTCGGTGGCCGCGTTCTGCCCGGAAGTGACATTCGTCAATACGTACCCCGACTCGCTCGGCAAACGTCCCCACGACGATCTGATCGACGCGCTGGGACAGCTTGGCGTGCAAGTCGAGCATAACGGCGGCAAACTGCCGATTACGATTCGCGGCGGCCGTCCGCGAGGCGGGAAAATTTCTGTATCCGGCAACGTCAGCTCGCAATATTTAAGCTCATTGCTGTTTACAACCCCATTGTTCGCTGAGGACAGCGAAATCCAAGTGCTGCACGACTTGAAGTCGAAGCCGGTCGTCGGCCAGACTCTTGAGGTGTTGGCACAGGCAGGCATCCGCGTGGAGGCAAGCGACGACCTGATGCATTATCGCATTCCGGGCGGTCAACGCTACGAAGCGAAGACCCATATCGTTCAAGGCGATTACCCGGGCTCGGCGGCCATTCTCGCTGCAGCGGCGGTGACGGATTCCAACGTGCGGGTGTTAAGACTCGAAGAGAACAGCAAGCAGGGCGAGCGCGCAGCAGTTGATGTTCTGCGTGCGATGAAAGTGCCGCTGACCCATGAGCAAGGTGTTGTAACCGTACACGGCAACAAGCGGCTTTCCGCTGGAGAGTTTGATGGAGATCAATTTACGGATGCTGTTCTGGCTCTGGTTGCGGCCTCCGTGTTTGCCGATGGCACATCGCGATTTTACAATGTAGAGAATTTGCGTTACAAAGAATGCGATCGGATCACCGATTTCTTGAATGAATTGAACAAAGCAGGGGCGAGAACGGAAGAGAGGCAAAGCGAGATCATTGTACATGGGCGGCCGGAAGGGGTCGAAGGCGGAGTGGAAATCGACGCGCATTTCGACCATCGGGTCATCATGGCGTTGACCATCGTCGGGCTTCGCTCGAAGAAGGGTCTCGTTATTAAGGATGCCCAGCATGTGGCCAAATCATATCCGGACTATTTCGATCACTTGATATCGCTCGGCGCGGATATCGAGCTGGTCAACGATTAATCGGCGGCAGTTCAGGCTCTTCGAATAATTGCAAGGTGATGCTATGGCGGTTTTATGGAAAGGAATCACAGTATCGGTATGGTTTTCACTGACCCTCGGGCTGCTGTTTTCCAGCGGTTTGTTCAGTGCTCTGCTGTACGGGAAGCTGACGGGCAAGGAGTGGGCTTCCGCCTTGTCCGATTCGACGTCTTCACAAATCGTCTATGCTGCTGAGTCGGCTGAAGGGACGAACAAGCCGGTGGAGTCAAATCCACCCGAAGTGCAGGCGGAAACCGCTCAGACGGAAGAGGAGGAGGTTCAGATCTCCGAAACCTCTGCCGCGAAACGGCTGCCCTCGGTGCGATTATCTGCCCCGCTCATCTTGCAATATCCGGAACTTCCTTCGGGTTGCGAAGTGACCACTTTGGCGATGTTGTTGAACTTTTCGGGCTTGAAGATCGGCAAGATGGATCTTGTCCCGATCATGCCACGCGACCCGACGCCAATACGCTTGAACTCGGACGGGTCAATTCGCTCTTGGGGCAATCCCAACACAGGATTCGTCGGCGAGGTGACCGGCAAAGCGAAGGGGTTCGGCATTTTTCACGGGGCTTTGCTGGATTTGTTGAAGCAGTATTATCCGCAGGCTGTCGATTTGACGAACAAGTCTTGGGACGAGATTGAAGCCCAAGTTTCCTCAGGTGCTCCGGTGATCGTCTGGACAACGATCAATTTCGCCACACCCGACAATTGGGTTGTCTGGGATACGCCAATCGGTCCTCTCAAGACGACGTTTATCGAGCATGCGGTACTGCTGACAGGCTACGACGACGATTACGTCTACGTGAACGATCCACTGGGCGGCAAGGCAGGCAAACCGGTGGACAAACAGCAATTTTTGAACACTTGGCAAACGATGGGCAAACAAGCGATTTCTTATCGCCCGTAACTTCAGTTCCTTTCATACACCAACAGCTTCCAGATTTAAAAATTAGCATGGATGAGACAATAAGAACAGCTTCATGTGGGCAATTCGTTTGCTCCTGAAGACTTTCTGAATGTGGGAGGCACAGCATCCATGTACAACCAATCCTCGTTCCAGACGAACTCGTTTGGCGTAAGCGGACAGAAGTCCTTTACAGGCGGGAACCAGGTCGTATCCCAATACCGGGGCTGGCAGAAGCCTTATCAGCCGACAGGCCAAGTGCAGTCGGTTTACGGGCAAAACCAAAACCAGCAAACCCACTTTACTTCCGGGCAATTCAAAACGAATCCGCAGTCTTACCATTCGACCGGCTTCCCGGTGCAAAGCCAAATCAGTTCCGGGGTGAACAGCTTCCAGAACACGAACAACACAAGTTACACTTCGCACCTGGGGAATATCGCCGGAATCGGCAGCCAAGGGCAAATGGGCGTAGGCACGCAAAATTACGGCAGCTCCTATCAGGGATACAAGGGCAGCTTCGGCACGACCAGCCAAACCCAACCCTCTAACTCGGTAAGCTCGTGGAACCAGTCGCAGCAATTTTCCCATACTCCGGCCTGGTCGCAAGCCAAATCCGAGTACACTCCGACGCAGCAGTCTCAATTCGGCTACCAGAGCTGGAACCGATAACTGCAAATTTAACTTTAACATGGTTCATAAAGTAGAAATCAACTCCGGGTAAAAACCGGGGTTGATTTTTATTTTGTTGAAGTTTTTTCGGCGATGAATTGATGTAAGGGCAATTAATATAGCGAGAATTAAAATTACATCTGAAGAATAATAACAACTTTATTTTGACAAAACAACATGATAAGCTATAACATCTACTGAGGGTATATTAAGATATATTTAGGAACTTACTGCCAAAAGGAGGGTGTCGATGAACTGGATGGGGATATTGCAGCAATTGGGGCGGGCATTAATGCTGCCGACGATCGTGCTGCCGATTGCCGCCGTGTTCATCGGATTGGCAGATCTGCCTTGGCACTCCTTCGGAATGGATGCGTTCGGGACGACGCTCCAGATGGCCGGAAATACGATTTTCGACTATTTGCCGTACATATTTGCGGTCGGTGTCGCGCTTGGCCTTACGGAAAGTGCCGGCATCGCCGGCATGACATCGTTGGTCTCCTACTTCATTTTCATGAAAATTACACAGCACTATCTTGGAAACGGGTTTAACCTTGGCGTGGCCGGCGGCATTATGATCGGTATCTTGTCGGCGTTGTCCCATCATCGGTTCAAAGATATCAAGCTGCCCGAATCGATTCAATTTTTCGGCGGTCCGCGCATCGTTCCGTTATTTATGAGCCTGGTCACCTTGGCCGTCTCTTTCATCGTCGTGAAAATCGGTAACACTTTGATTTTGGCCATCGGCGATTTTAGCAATTTTCTGTTCAAATTGGGCGGCTTCGGCGCTTTTCTGTATGGAGTCGGCTACCGACTGCTCGTTCCGACCGGGCTTCACCATATATTAAACAACTTTTTCTGGTTTCAGGCCGGTTCGTACCGCAGAGAGGACGGCAGTATCGTCTTCGGCGATTTGCCGCGGTTTTTTGCAGGCGATCCGACGGCGGGTACCTATATGGCTGGGCTGTACCCGATTATGATGTTTGCTTTGCCTGCGATCGCCTTTGCTATCATCCACGAAGCCCGAGAAGATTTGAAGCAACAAATCCGCATCACTTTCCTCACTGCGGCGCTCACTTCGTTCTTGACCGGAGTGACCGAGCCGATCGAATTCGCGTTTTTATTCGTCGCCCCCTATTTGTTTTTCGTTCACGCCTTGTTGTCCGGCACCGCGATGTGGTTGGCTTACACTTTGAACATCCACCACGGATTTTCCTTCTCAGCCGGAGTGATCGACTATGTCATCAACGAACATTTGGCTACAAACGGGCTGCTGCTGATCCCGATCGGATTATGCTACGGCCTCGTTTACTATATTTTATTCCGTTTTGCGATTCGAAAGTTTCGCATTCCGACCCCTGGACGCGAGGAAGGATCTCATCTGGAGGAATGGGCCGGGGATATCCCTTACCGCTCGCCGCTGATCCTCCAAGCACTTGGCGGCAAAGGAAACATCAAGAAGATGGAGGCGTGCATTACCCGGTTGCGGCTTACACTGACGAACGACCGGTTGATCGACGCGCCGGCTCTCAAGCACCTGGGGGCGGCGGGCATTATCCGGCTCGGTGGCGGCAACGTGCAGGTCGTGTTCGGCACGTACTCGGAGCTGATCTGCGACGAGATCATGAAGGTCATTCGCAAAGACGTCCGCCAAGTCCATTTCAACTCCCCAGTTCAAGGACGGATGATCCCGATTGAGGACGTTCCGGACGAAGTTTTTTCGCGGAAAATTGTTGGTAATGGAGTTGCATTCCTTCCGGAAAAGGGCGAGCTGGTCGCTCCGGTTTCAGGTACGGTCGTCCATTTGCATCCGTCGCTGCATGCGGTCGGCCTCGTTTCTGAGGAAGGGCTGGAGGTGCTGCTGCATGTCGGCATCGATACTGTGAAGCTGGAAGGATCGGGATTTACTTCTTTCGTGCAAGTCGGCGACAAAGTGAAAACCGGCCAATTGCTGCTTCGTTTCCAGCTGCAGAAGGTCAAGAAACATTGCAAATCGTTGGCTTCACCGATGGTTATCACCAATTCGGATATTGTGAAATCGTGGAGCTTCGCCCCGTACAAGACCGTAAAGAAAGGGCAAGGCTCCGTTATGTCGGTTGTATTAAAAGAGCAAAGCGTCGCAGGGGGGAACAACAATGGTTAAAGGCATTGGGGCATCGCCCGGCATCGCGATGGGCAGGGCGTTCGTCATACCGGTATGGGAGTGGGATTTTCCCGACAAAATTATCGATGTGTCCGATTTGGCATACGAGTTCCAACGGCTTCACGACGGCATCCGTTCCTCCAAGCATGAGCTGGAACATATCAAGCGCGAAGTGTCCGACGTCATCGGACAGGAGAAATCTTCGATCTTCGATGCCCATCTGGCGATTCTCGACGATCCGGTCTTCATGAACGAAATTCAGGTCATCATGCAGAAGCAATATAAAGCGGCTGAAGTGGCGGTTCGTGAAGTGATCGAGAAATTCATCGGCATGTTCGACTTGCTCGACGACGATTATATGAAGGAGCGGGCGCTCGACATCCGAGATGTGGGCGGCCGGTTGCTGAAAAATTTGCTCAATGACTTCGAGGAAACGCTGCCTCCGGAGGATCAGCCGTATATTCTGGTTGCCAAAGAATTGACACCGTCCCAGTTGGCCAGGCTCGACGTATCGAACATTCTCGGAATTCTTGTCATGCTGGGTGGAGCGACGTCGCATTCGGCAATTATGGCACGGGCGTTTGGCATTCCGCTTGTAGTTGGCTTGGAAGGGAAGCTGCCGCAGCCAATTCAGAACGGCGATTTTTTAATTGTCGACGGCGAGACAGGCGATGTCTTCGTCAATCCGGCCGATGATGTGACCGCCCAGTATATGTTAAGCCAGCGGCAATATTCGCAGACCCGAGAACAGCTGCAGACGATCATCGGTTTGCCTTGCCTGACTCAAGACGGATGCGAGATTCGGCTTGAAGCCAACATCGGCTCGCTGAAGGAGTTGGATCTGGCCTTAAGTCATGGCGCGTCCGGCGTCGGCTTATTCCGCACAGAATACTTATACATGGATCGCCATACGCTGCCCAAGGAAGACGAACAATTCGAGGTGTACCGCCAGGCGGCGGAACGGACGGGGCAGCATCATCTAATCATTCGAACACTCGATATCGGAGCCGACAAGCAACTTGATTATATTACTTTGCCGGAGGAGGACAATCCGTCCCTTGGCTATCGTGCTATTCGAATTTCCCTGGATCGCAAAGATTTGTTCAAGACCCAACTCCGCGCAATTTTGCGGGCAAGCATCTATGGCCGTGTCAAAATTATGTATCCGATGATCTCGTCGCTGGAAGAAGTCCGAATGGCCAACAAGCTGCTGGAGGAAGCGAAGCAGGAGCTGCTGAGCCGCCTTTTGCCCTTCAACCGCCACATCGAAGTCGGGGTGATGATCGAAGTTCCGGCTGCAGTGGCGATCGCCGATATGTTGGCGGAAGAAGTCGACTTCTTCAGTATCGGCACGAACGATTTGACGCAATATGTGTTGGCTGTCGACAGAATGAACGAAACGATCGCCCACTATTACAATCCGTTCCACCCCGCCGTCCTGCGCTCATTGAAGCAGACCGTCGACGCGGCCAAGGCGGCAGGCATCCCGGTCGGGGTGTGCGGAGAGCTGGCCGGGGATTTGCGGGCTTTGCCGATCTGGCTGGGGCTCGGGGTGGAGGAATTGAGCATGTCCGCCCAATCGCTGCTGCAGGTGAAGCAACGCATCCTGAACAGTTCCGCTGAGCGGGGGAGGGCGATCTTCGCCAAGCTGATGGCTTGCAAGACAGGCAATGAAATCGTCGAGTTGTTGGCGGAATTCGATTCCTTAGCGAAATAACTAGGGGGTCCTAAGCAAATCTCCACTTTGTGGGGTAATCTTGGGGGGAAATGACTAGCATGAAGCAATACAGAAAATGGATCGTGCCGCTCGTATGGATGGGTGTTATTTTTTATTTATCGTCGCGCACTTCGTCGCAGCTGGATACGTTGCTGCCGTTTTTTCACCTGTTCATCCCGTCGATGGAAAGCTTCGATTGGGGTCATTTTTTCGCCTACTTCATTCTGGCTTGCTGTTATTATTGGCCGTTCGCGAACCGGACTCCTGGCTGGAAGGGGAAAGTCGCCATCGTTATCTGCAGCGGCTTGTACGGGCTTACCGACGAATTCCACCAGTCTTTCGTACCGGGAAGAACCCCTGATCTCATGGATATCCGCAACGATATGATCGGAGCCGCGCTGGCCATGCTGTTCGTCTCGATTCCCCGAATCCGGGATTTACTGCAAAAATGGCAAAATAGCAAATAATACCTTGCCGTATTAAGCAGGAATTTCCCTAATGTCAATCGAATATATGAGTCGTAAGGCTCGTTTGGTTGATAAAGGAGTGGTAAGGTTTGCGCAAGCAGTGCAAATGCGGGGAGTCGATGGCGATCCGCTTGAGATTAGTTATCTATCAGAATAAAGTTGAAATCGACAATGTGCCAGTATACGTTTGCGAGAGTTGTCATGTTAGCGAAGTGTTGGGGTTGATCAAGCCGGAGCTGACCCAATTGATCTCGTCTCTCGGCAAGAGGCCGAAGAAGCAGCAGTTGAAGTTCGATGAAATCAGCGAAGTCGCCTATTTGCTGCTCAAAGTAACGGAGAAGGAACGGCTGGACGAGCCGGTCGAATCGATCATCGAAGAGAGAATCAACGAATTGCTGGATATGCTTATATTGGCTCAATCTCTTAAGGATGACGCTTGGATGGATGACATTCGCATGCGTCTCGGCCAACTGACCAAACATACATTGCTGCGGCACGATCCTGCGTAATATTTGAAAGAAAAGCGAAATCCATATAATTTCCGGCCAACTTTTTTCACCCGTAAGGGCTTGTTAAAGTTGGTTTTTTATGTGTTCAATTCAGCTTCTTTGAAAACGATAAGGCGTTTTCATTGCGAAATGTCGAATAATGCAGTATCATAATTAGTATAGGACAAAGCATGATGAATTCAATATATTGGAGCGAATGAAATTGACGGTAACCATTTATGATGTGGCGCGGGAAGCAGGCGTGTCGATGGCTACAGTGTCGCGTGTAGTCAATAATAACCCGAACGTGAAGCCGCAGACGCGTAAGAAAGTTTTCGAGGCCATCGAGCAATTGGGATACCGCCCGAACGCCGTGGCTCGCGGTTTGGCCAGTAAGAAGACGACGACGGTCGGCGTGGTCATCCCGGACATCTCCAACTCCATCTTTGCGGAAGTGGCCAGAGGCATAGAAGATATCGCCAACATGTACCACTACAATATCATTCTTTGCAACGCCGATAAGAAGAAGGACAAGGAAATTCGCGTCGTCAACACACTGCTGGAGAAGCAAGTGGACGGGCTGCTGTTTATGGGCGGCGTCGTCACAGACGAGCATAATCAGGCATTCCGTACTTCGTCGGTGCCGATTGTCCTGTGTGCCACGACGGACGAACAGGGAGCGATTCCGTCGGTCGACATCGATCACGAATCGGCCGCATATGATGCGGTGAGCCTTCTGATCGCCAAGGGGCATCGCAATATCGCAATGATCGCCGGATCGTTGCAAGATCCCGCTTTAGGGTACGCCAGATTCCAAGGCTACAAGCGAGCGATGACAGAGGCCGGACTGAAAGTATTGGATGAGATGATCCGTTCGGGCAATTACCGGTACGAGTCGGGAGTGGAAGCGATGAACTACTTCCTCGAGTCCGATAACCGTCCAGACGCCGTCTTTGCGGCAACGGACGAGATGGCCATCGGCGCCATCCATGCGATTCAGGATCACGGGCTGAAAGTTCCGGATGATATCTCGGTCGTCAGCATCGACAATACCCGCATGGCGTCGATGGTCCGACCGCAGCTGACGACGGTTGCCCAGCCAATGTACGATATCGGAGCGGTATCGATGCGGCTGCTTACCAAATTGATGAACAAGGAGAACGTCGAGCAAACCCGGATCGTTCTGCCTCACGAAATCATTCAACGCAAATCGGTGGCTCCAGTTTGACGAGCCGCCTTTTGTTTGGGGGAAAACAGCCATGTCGTTAAGCATCGGTCCGATCGCAGTCATCGGCGCGATGGCGGAAGAAATCAGCTTGTTGCTCGATCATATGGAGAATGTGACGACTTCGACCTCTGCGGGAATCGAGTATCACGTAGGGCAATTGCGTGGCAAACGGGTCGTTGCCGTCAAATCCGGCGTTGGCAAGGTGAACGCAGCGATTTGTACACAGATCCTGATCGATCGGTATGCAGCGGGGAAGGTCATTTTCACCGGGGTGGCCGGAGCGCTGGATCCTTCACTTGCGATCGGCGACATCGTCGTGTCCAGTGAATGCATGTACCATGATATGGACGTGACTGCTCTCGGCTTTCCGCTCGGAACGATTCCGTTCGAATCCCGCTCGGTGTTTCCTTCGGATGCCGAGCTGGCCAAGTTGGCCATGGAGTCGGGCGCAGGGTGGTTCGACGGCCGAATTGTGCAAGGGCGAGTCTTGTCCGGCGATCAGTTCGTCGCAGACCGGGGTGTCGTCCGCAAGCTGCGGGAGGAACTGCACGGCGCCTGCACGGAGATGGAAGGGGCGGCGGTCGCTCATGTATGCGCGATGAATGGCGTGGCGCATGTGATTATCCGTTCGATGTCCGACCGGGCGGACGGTTCGGCGCCGGACAACTTTCGTCAATTCACGGAACGAGCTGCGGCTAATTCCTATCGCATTGTGGAAGGCATATTGGATCGCTTGAGCTCGTAAAGGACATAAACACATAGGATGTAATATGGACATAAAGTAGAAATAGGCGGGAGTTTCAAGGTATGCTATAATATGGTCGGTCTTATTTGATTGTGGGCGACTGTATATGGGGCTCCCCGCAAAGTACCTGAATCCGCTCCGAAGCAAGGCTCCACTTTGTGGGGTTATTTCAAGGGAGGAGAATGTAAGCGTGATCGAGAATGAAGAAGTGTTGCAAGCTGTTGCCCAGAACCCGAATATGAAAAATTACGAGCAAACTTACGCCGATTTCAGCTGGGCCGATGTCGAACAGCAATTTTCATGGCACAAGACCGGCAAGGTCAACCTGGCCTACGAAGCGATCGACCGCTTCGCACAATCCGGCAAGAAAGACAAAATCGCTTTATACTATAGCGACGCTGCAAGAGACGAGAGCTACACGTTCGAACAGATGAAGAGCAAATCGAACCAATTCGGCAACGTGCTGAAGAAAGTCGGAATTCATAAGGGCGACCGTGTGTTTATTTTCATGCCCCGCACACCGGAATTATATTTCTCCTTGCTCGGAATGATCAAGATCGGCGCCGTAGCCGGTCCGTTGTTTGAAGCGTTCATGGAAACCGCGGTTCGCGATCGGATGCAAGACAGCGAAGCAGTTGCCATCGTGACGACGCCCGCCTTGCTGCCTCGCGTTCCTGTCGCCGATTTGCCGGCGTTGAAGCATATTATTTTGGTCGGTGACAATATCGAGGTCGGGAAGGGCTACATCGACTACTACAAGGAGATGGAGCAAGCTTCCGATGAGCTGGAGATCGAATGGGTGGATCGCCAGGACGGCCTGATCATGCATTATACGTCGGGTTCGACCGGCAAGCCGAAGGGCGTTTATCACGTCCATAACGCGATGATTCAGCATTACTATACCGGCAAGGTCGTACTCGACTTGCAGGAGAACGATATTTATTGGTGTACCGCCGACCCGGGTTGGGTAACCGGAACGTCATACGGGGTGTTCGCGCCTTGGCTGAACGGGGCGACCAACGTCATCCGTGGCGGCCGCTTCAGCCCGCAAGACTGGTATTCGACGATCGAGAAGTACAAAGTCACCGTATGGTACAGCGCTCCGACCGCGTTCCGGATGCTGATGGCAGCGGGTGACGAGGTGGTCGGCCACCACGATTTGTCTTCGCTGCACCATGTCATGAGTGTCGGCGAACCGTTGAATGCGGAAGTGATTCGTTGGGGGCTGAAAGTGTACGGCCACCGGATTCACGATACATGGTGGATGACGGAGACGGGGGCGCAATTGATTTGCAACTACCCGTGCATGGACATTCGTCCGGGTTCGATGGGTCGGCCGTTGCCGGGCGTTCACGCAACGATTCTCGACGATCAAGGCAAGGAACTGCCTCCGTATCAAATGGGCAATTTGGCCATTCGCACGCCTTGGCCGTCGTTGATGCAGAAAATTTGGAACAATCCAACCAAGTATGCTGAATATTTCCGTTTCCCTGGTTGGTACATTTCCGGTGACTCGGCTTATAAAGACGAACACGGCTACTTCTGGTTCCAGGGACGGGTAGATGACGTCATCAACACTTCCGGAGAGCGGGTAGGGCCGTTCGAAGTGGAGAGCAAGCTCGTCGAGCATCCGGCGGTCGCCGAAGCCGGCGTCATCGGCAAACCCGACGCGTTGCGGGGCGAAGTGATCAAGGCGTTCATCGCTTTGCGTGAAGGCTATCAACCGTCCGAAGAGCTGAAGGCGGAAATCGCCAAGCACGTCAAGGAAGGGCTGTCCGCCCATGCGGCGCCGCGTGAGATCGAGTTCAAGGATAAGCTTCCGAAAACCCGTAGCGGTAAAATTATGAGACGCGTGTTAAAAGCATGGGAGTTGAACCTGCCGGTAGGCGATTTGTCGACGATGGAAGACTAGGATTAGGTAGAAAGAAGACCGTTCGGATCAAATCCGGACGGTCTTTTTGCGCTGATTGCTTTCTCGTGTGCCGTAACGGCCATGGCAGCAGCTTAGATGCTAAATCACGTTGATCGGGAAGGGGATTTTCCACTGTAAGCTGCCCTGGTGGCCGTTACGCAACTTGCAAGTCGGTCACCAGCGGTCTTTAAGGTTTGTACTGGACGGTGGATGAGAATGCCGATTCGCCTTTGTCGTTAATCGCCGTAATCTTGTAGTACCCGCCGTAATTTGCGGCATAATAATGAAATTGTGTCATATTCGTTGATGTTCCCAACTTCTTAAACGGACCTTTCTCCTTGTCGCTGTAATAGACGTTGTATTCCTTGGCGTTTTCCGCCGCCGGATTGGCGTTCCAGGACAATTCGATGCCGGCGCCTTGGGATTTAATCTTCAACCCGGTGGGGGCGCTAGGGGGCTTAGTCGGGGTACCTGTGCCGGCGCTTGCTTTTCCACCGGCTCCGCCGGAGTTCCCATTCCCGCCGACAGTACCCCCGACGTTGCCGCTGTTCTGCGCGCCGCCCGACCCGCTGATTTTCCCATCGCCATTGCCGGATCCACCTAATCCGCTCGGCAATCCGCCCGGCAGGAGAGGCGGCAGCGTCGACGTGCGGCCGTTTGTGTACACGATCCGGCTCGGACTAGACTCTTTGCCTGCGACATCGACTGCGGTAACATAATACCCGTTGACGTCTTGGCCGGGCGACCTGTCCGTGAACGGCTTAATGTCCCCGGTCAGCACCGCTTTCCCGTTCATCCGTTGGAATGGCTCGCCGTTCGCGCTTCGGTACAAGCGATAACCGACGACATCTTGCTCCTTGCTCTCGTCGAAGGCGATCTGGATGTTCCCGTCGACATTGCTGAACACGACCCCATCTGGGGGGCTAGGAATTTGCCCGTCGTCGGTTCTCGGGTCGACATCCGTCGGTGCGTCAAGCTTATAGTCTTGCGGGATATAGTGATCGAGTGGCCTGCGATCTTTTGCCGGCAATACTTGCTGGGCATCGTCCACTTCTTTCAAAATTTGCGCGACCGATTTTTCCCTCTTGACTACGATCTGCTGCCGAACCATATCCGCCGGCGTCGTCGGCTGAGGGATATATTCATTGTCTTGGTAGCTCACGACGTTCATCTTGACCATCGCATCGTCTTCTTCGGTCGGAATTTGCGCCTTGTTGAACAGGTCGGTAACCAGACGCCCCGATTCAGTGACAAGATCGTTCGGCAGCTTGCCCGACATACTGGACACTGTAAACTTAATAATTCCATCGGGCTCGGCGAACTGATTGTCGGGGAACAAATCCGGCTCCTGATTCATCGCCGCATCCATCGACAGCGCCCAAATATCCTTCGCCCGCGAAGTACCGCCGGTCGCCTTGCTGAGCTTGTAGACAGGCTGGTCATACCCGGCCCAAACCCCGAGCGTTACGTTCGGGGTATAACCCATAAACCAGGCGTCGGCGTCATCTTGTGTCGAACCGGTTTTGCCGACGATCGGCATTTGCTTGTAATGCTTGAATTTGCTCATCAAGTCGGTAGCCGTCCCGGCCGTAATGACCGTACGCATCATATCCGTCATCAAATAAGCGGTTTGTTCGGAGAAGACGACCTGCGGCTTCTTCAAAT
>JAJFMO010000457.1 GCA_020697475.1 Paenibacillaceae bacterium
GAGGAACGCGATGCCGAGTATTTGGCGGATAAGGTGGCGGGCTTAAGAATCTTTGAAGATGAGGCTGGCAAAATGAACTTGTCCGTCGTCGACACGGGCGGGCAAATTTTGTCGATTTCGCAATTTACTTTGTATGGCGATTGCCGCAAGGGGCGGCGTCCGAATTTTATGGGCGCAGCCAGACCGGAAGTGGCGGAGGCGCTGTACGACAGCTTCAATGCGAAGCTGCGGGCTCGTGGACTCATCGTCGAAACCGGCCGCTTCGGCGCGATGATGGATGTGCAGTTGTGCAACCAGGGTCCGGTGACGCTCATTTTGGACAGCCGGTCTTGAGGCTGCCGTTTGGATAAGGCCATTTATGGCCTTAGATTTCGCGCACGACCTTCCTCGAGGTACTTAAAGGCCATTTTATGGCCTTTTCCCACACACGTGCCCAGCTTCAGACGCTCCAAGGCCAAAAATGGCCTTAAAATACATGTTCACCCTCCACTCCGACTCTCTAAGGCTTAAAATGGTCTTAATCCATTCATTTGCCCCACATCAGTGATCTCTAGAGCCAAAAATGGCCTTAATTCATTCACTTGTCCCGCATCGGGGATCTCTAAGGCCAAAAAGGGCCTTAGATTGAGCATTCACCTGCAATCCGACTCTCTAATGCCATTTTTGATCTTAATCGTACCCCTGCTTCTGAAGACGGGCACTTTAAGGCCATAAATAGCCTTAGCTCTGACGCTAACCCCACCTCAAGGAGCTCCAAAACCATATATGTTTTTATCTTACTCGCTAACCTTCACCAGGACACATTAAGTTCATTTGCATCCTTATTGCATCCACACCAACTAATTAAAGGTATTTTAGCCGCTATCCGATACGATAGTTCGGTGAACGAGTGACTTAACGGCATATCCGCCGTTAACTGCCCCGTTCGCATGAAGAATGAGTGACTTAACGGCATATCCGCCGTTAACTGCCCCGTTCGCACGAAGAATGAGTGACTTAACGGCATATCTGCTGTTTTCCGATACGATAGTTCGGTGAACGAGTGACTTAACGGCGTATCCGCCGTTAATTGATACATTCGGTGGGGGATCAAGCAACTTAACAGCATTAATGCCGCTAAGCGAGCCGGGCGATTGCCCCGCCGAGTTGCCCGCCCACACCCAACCCAAACCAACCCAACCCAAACCATTCCCATGGGCCCAGGGTTTTTTTTCCCACTCCCGGGAAAAACAATGCTACGGAAGGGGCGGCGGAAAAATGAGGCAATCGGGCAAAGAAAAGTTGGCGCAGATGGCGGATCACCAGCTGTTGCACAACGGGCTGCAGGAGTCGCTGGACATGGCCGGCTCCCCGGACGAAAGCGGCTTCGAACCGGCGATCGGCTGGGTCGATCCGGAGGAACAACTGAAACGCACGGTACGAAAGCCGGTTCGCTGACTTCATGCGAAAACCGGCTTTTCTTTTCCGGCGTTATCTATGGTAATATAGACCTGATTGTCAACTTTAGGAGGATTATAGATTGAATATTGCCGTAGATTGTCGAGGTTGCGAAGATGCGGCCTCGGATATTTTTCATATATGCCGTCTGTTTTACGAGGATGCCAAAGCGGTGCGCGACCCCCAAACGGAAGCGGATATGAGCCTAAGGCTGGAGGTCGAGACTCATCCCGCCAAGCCAGCGCAAAGCGCCCCTTCATCGGCTGTCGTTCACGCACGCGCCGAACTGCGTAACTTGGCCACCGGCGAAGCGTGGGAGTCTTCGCACACGGTCGAATCCCCAGCCAACGCCTCGCCACAAGATATAAAGCGCACCACCAAGCGCTGCCTGAACACCGCGCTGCTGCAGACGCTGACGCAAGCGACCGGGCTTACCCAGCCGTGGGGCATCTTGACCGGGGTCCGTCCGACGAAGCTCGCGCATCAGCTGCTTCTAAACGGCGGTCGCACCCACGCTATCTCGACCTTGCGCGAACAATACCGGCTGAGCCCCGAGAAGTCCGAGCTGATTACGGACATCGCCGCCCGGCAGCTCGCGGTCATCCCCGACTTGTACCGGCTCGATCGTGAAGTCAGCATCTACATCGGGATCCCTTTTTGCCCGACCAAATGCGCTTACTGCACGTTCCCTGCCTACGACATTCGCGGCAACAACGGTTCGGTCGACGCCTTCCTGGCCGGCCTCCATGAAGAAATCCGCACCGTAGGAGCGTGGCTGCATCGCAAAGGCCTCAAAATCACAACCATCTATTGGGGCGGAGGCACGCCGACAAGCATCGAAGCCGAGCAGATTGACGATCTTTTTCGCACATTACATGCCTCGTTCCCCCACATGGACAGCGTTCGCGAGCTGACGGTGGAAGCGGGGCGGCCGGACACGATCGACGAGGCGAAGATCGAGGTGCTGAAGCGCTGGAACGTGGACCGCATCAGCATCAACCCGCAAAGCTTTACCCAGAGCACGCTCGATACGATCGGCCGCGACCATACGGTGGAAGACGCTGTGGAGAAGTTCAAGCTGGCCCGGCGCCTTGGCTTGAACAACATCAACATGGATCTGATCATCGGCTTGCCCGACGAAGGGGTGGAGCAATTCCGCCACACGCTCGCGGAGACGGCGAAGCTGCTGCCTGAATCGCTGACCGTTCATACACTGGCTTTCAAGCGCGCCTCACGGATGACCCGCAACAAAGAGAGCTTCCAGGTGGCCGAACGCGACGAAGTCGGCGAGATGATGCAGATGGCGACAGACTGGACGCACGATCACGGGTATGCGCCGTATTACCTGTATCGTCAGAAGAACATTCTCGGCAATTTGGAAAATGTCGGCTACTCCCTCGCAGGCCGCGAGAGCCTGTACAACATCGTGATGATGGAGGAGCGCCAGACGGTGATCGGCTTAGGTTGCGGTGCAGTAAGCAAGGTATTGTTCCCAACCCAATCGAGCGGCGATGATGACGACGAGAACGGCAGGGAAGCGCAGCGAATCGAGCGTTTTCCGAACCCGAAGGAACCTTCGGTGTACAACTCATCCCATCGCGATTATGTCGACAGAAAATTGAAACTGCTGGAAGAAGCTTATCCGGACAAAACGCAGGTAGAGGTGGCCCATGGCTGAACACAAGTGGAACGATACGCATAAACCGGATGCCCAAGTAGATGTGCTGGCATTTGGTAGAGCTTGGGCGATCCTCGGTTTGTTCATGTTTTTCATGATTGCAGCAGGTGGCGCTTGGGTCAATTGGGGAGGCGGGGATCCTACCGGACCTCCCACCGATTCCGGGCAGAAACGGGAGTTGCTGAAAGTCTCTTCCAGCCGCTCAATTGCCGATCAATACGACGTGATCGTCGTCGGCACCGATCCCGAAGGGATCACCGCCGCTGTCTCCGCCGCACGCAACGGACTGAAGACGCTTCTCGTCGACGGCCGCAACCGGGATGTTCTCGGCGGCTTGTTCACGCTCGGATGGCTGAACACGATCGATATGAACTACGCACCGGAGAAAACGGCCCTGGTCGCAGGCGCGAGGGATGTCTTGAACAAGGGGTTGTTTTCCGAATGGTTCGCCAAGATTGAAGGCGACTCGTTCGATGTCGTCACGGCGGCGAACGCTTTCTACAACATGGTGGAGAAGGAGAAAAATATCGATTTGCTGATGCAAGCCGCCTCCATCAAACCGCTGATGGGCACACCGTCGGCAGGAGGGACGACTCCCATTACCGGAATCACCGTCACCGACAGCAATGGAGCGACACGCACCATCGCGGCCAAAGCGGTTATCGACGCCACGCAGGATGCGGACATCGCGACGCTGGCCGGCGTTCCGTACACTTACGGACGCGAAGATATCGGCGACAAGCAGTCGAAGATGGCGGTCACGCTCGTTTTCCGGATCAAGAACGTCACGCCGGACGTATGGAAGTCGATCAAAGACCGGTTGAACGGAGACGAGGATCCGAATACCGGCGCCAACGAAGTCAGTGCATGGGGCTACGGCGGAATGTACCAATACAAAGAAGTCGATAAAGGTCGAGTTAAAATGCGCGGCTTAAACATCGGCCGCCAAAATGACAATTCCGCCTTGATCAACGCTTTGCAAATTTTCGGCATCGACGGGGCTGATCCCACCTCGCGGGAACAGGCCGTGGCGATCGGTCGAGCCGAACTGCCGCACGTCGTGGACTATATGAAGCAACTGTATCCGGAATTCGCCAACATCGAGCTGGATGATACCGCGCCGGAGCCGTATGTCCGGGAAACCCGCCATATTATCGGTGAATACCGAATGAGTATCCTCGACGTTCTGGAAAACCGCGACCAATGGGATCGCATCGCCTTCGGTTCCTACCCGGTCGATATCCAACGCACGTCGCCGAACGACAGCGGTGCCGTCGTCTGTGCGCCTGAGCAATATGCCGTTGCCTTCCGCAGCCTTGTACCGCTAAAAGTCGACGGGCTGCTCGTCGTGGGCCGCGCGGCTAGCTATGATACACTGCCGGCGGGCAGCGCCCGCGTCGTACCGGTCGGCATGGCTGAAGGCCAGGCCGCCGGAGCAGCGGCGAAGCTGGCGATCGACCGCGACATGACGTTCCGCCAGTTGTCCGCCTCCAAGGAGGCAATCGCCGCGCTGCAAGACACGCTGAACGTACAAGGCATGGCGCTCAAGCCGTTCTCGGCCAAGCCGCAGCCTTTCATGCAGCATAAGGAGTACGCCGGCTTGCAGACGGCGGTAACATTGGCGCTCGCTTACGGCTGCTACTCGAACGACTTCATGCTCGACACCGCGTCCAACGCTCAGCGATTCGTCAACTTGACCAGCGGCGCGCGCCGCATCAAGCCCGCCGCTTTCGCGGGCGACCCGAGCGCCGCCGTCAAGGGCATGACGACACCGGACAAGCAGCCGCTGACGCTCACTCAAGCGGAATACACCTTGGCGCTGGCCGTCGGTCTCAAGCCTTCGTCGCCCGCG
>JAJFMO010000025.1 GCA_020697475.1 Paenibacillaceae bacterium
GAGATTTATCAATATAAGGCGGAGGGTGATAAACCGGACGCCAAATTTACGAACAGCAACCAATTCCGCGTCTTCGGCTTCGGCGGCACGTCCACCCCGCCAACCGGATCGGCCAATATTGAAGTCGAGGCAAGCACCAATTTCTTGCTGGCCAACGCGGACTTCCAACAGATCATACCTGGGCAGTCCGGAGCGGTCGATCCGTCCGGCAACTATCGGGTCGAGGAAACCTTACCTGGCGGAGGAACGGTTCAGACAGGCGGATGGGAACAATTTGTGTTGTATAAACAAGGATCGCCGCATACGACCGATCCAGCAGTTTCGTTATTCTCCGACGACTTTCAGGATGGGGATTCCTCCGGATGGACGGTGAACGGGGGAACCTGGTCGGTTGCGACCAGCGGCTCCAACAAGTCTTACCATCAGGATGCCGTTTCGATAACGGCCAAATCTCCGGCAGGGGACACTGCCTGGACGGATTACTCCGTTGAGGCGCAGATCATGGTAAGCTCCTGGAACAGCGCAGGCTCCGCGGGGGTTATCGGACGGTACCTGGACGGAAACAATCAGTATATGTTGAGGTATAACAACGGTACTGGAAAGCTCAATTTGGAGAAAAGAATAGGAGGAACCGTCACCGTACTCGATTCGGTAGCGGTTACGGCGCCGTCTGTCGGGGTGTACCATACGTTCAAGCTGGATATGAACGGCAGTTCGCTGACCGGGTATCTTGACGGCGTACAGAAAGTATCCGCAACGGATTCGGCACGATCCAGCGGCAAGATCGGCCTGTATACCTTCGATCAGAAAGCGGACTTTGACAACGTGGTTGTGAAGTAATCTCAAAAAGCGGCATCGAGAGATGCCGCTTTTCTCTGCCGAAATCCATCCCGGCGATTAACGCCCGTTTCTGTGTTTACGGTAATCCGTAGGGGATAATTGGTAGGCCGGTATTCGCATCCTGAAGATATTTAGGATGTGGGAATTATTTACGTGACCAAACAGCCGTATGGAGCGAAGGGAGACGGGGTGACCGACGGCATGATCGGCTTCGGCGGAAATGCGATGGCGTCTGCCGGTACGGCCAACATTCTGGTGGAAAACTGCGAGGATTTCATCCTGGCGAACGTGATGTTTCAGCAGCGTCCCAAAGGCGCAGGCTCTCTAACGGATTTTTCTGGAATAGCCGTCGACCCCGGCACCGATTTTGTTATACAGGAATTGGCGGACAGCGTGGATATGTCCACACCGGGGTATGAACAGGTCGTCATGTACAAGCGCGGCAAACCGTAGATCGAAGATCACCAAGACGGTATCTGCCTATTTGCCGACGACTGACTGGCGAATCGAGGCTTCCGCAAGATCTTTTGCATATGCGCTTGGTGTGATCCCGTAACGGGTTCTGAAAGCCCGATTAAAGTACGGATACGTAGAAAATCCGCATAAATAGGCGATTTCTTCCAAGCTCATTTCACCTGCAGCCATTCTTTCCCTGGCCATGCTCAAGCGAACTTCTATCGCATAATCGTTAATGGATTGTTTGAAAATTTTTTTGAAAATTTGCGATGCCCTTGACACGCTTAAGCCCACACTGGCGCATATTTGCTGCAGTGTGGGCTTCATAGCCGCATGAAGGAGAATATACTCTCTGATTCCATTGGCCGTTGCATATTCGTGAGGACTCTGCCCCTTGTTCCCGTTCTCCATCAGACGTTCCAGATGAAGCAGGAAACAACGGGCTAAGTAATCGAGCAACACCGGATGGGCGTCGTTCGCTCGTCTTTGTTCCAACGAAACTTGCTTCCATAGATCCAATAGCCGTTGGTCCACACCCAGGTTTACCATAATCGAACCATGCCGCTCCAACCATTCCTGAAACCATGATTCTTCTCCGGAAGAAAGGGTCAGGAAGTAGTCGGTGCTGGGCAAAGAAGCGCCGTCTTCATTGCTGTATGTAAGTTGGTAGGAATCCCCGTTGCGGCATATGAGCAAATCGCCTGGGTGCAACAGGTATTTCGCGCCGTTCAAGCAGGCATGACATCGCCCTTCGGTCTGCAGCCGCACAAGGATTCCTTCCCATACTTGGGGGTGCTCGATTTGCAAAGGACGCTTGTGGATGGATGAGCCCGCGCAATGAATTCTCATTGGAACCACTCCCGAGAGCCGTGATCAATTATCGTTTATCATATTTTACTATATTGATGACTTTACTGCGATAATCAGCATCGAGCGCTGGACTATATTGCATTTCGATAATTGTGTAATTGAAATCGGATGATGAAGTAGTAAAATTTGCAAACTCGGGAAAAATATAAAAAAAGAGCGCGAGGTGACCGATGAACAAGGAGGCGATTTCCAAGACGCAAGCACTCATGTTGGGAATATCCGGCATAACGGTCTCCGGTCACTTGCTGTTCATCCCCGTTATCTTGAATCTTGCCGGCAGAGATGCCTGGATCTCGCTTGCTCTCGCCTTATTTCCCGCTTTGTATATCGGATACGTCACCGCATCCTTGGCGTGCAGGTTTCCAGGGAAAACCATCGTTGAATATGTCCAAACGATTTGCGGCAAATGGCTGGGACGTGCGTTCGGTTGGCTTATCATCGTTTATTTTTTTCATGATCTCACTCTGAATGTCCGTGGATTCGGCGAATTTTACAATGCGGCGATTACGCCGCGAACCCCGATCCTTGTTTATCTGATTGGAATTCATATTTTGGCTGTGTATGCCATCCGCAGCGGTGTCGAGGTGCTTGCCAGGACGAACCAGTTTTTTTTGGTGATCCTGATTTCCATGGGCATCATGGCTTCCCTGCTTACGATGAGAAATAAAGATTATTTGAATTTATTGCCGATCATGGAATACGGAATCAAGCCTGCGCTCGGCGGGATGGTTAGTTTGATGTCTTTGTTCACCACCATATTTGTGTTGGGCATGGTATTTCCTTTCGTCCAAAGCACCCGGAACTTGAAACGCAACAGCTTGATCACCATGGGTGTTCTCGTTCTTATGTTCATTGGTCCATTAACCGGCGCGATTGCCACATTTGGTCTTGAGCGAAGCATCGGACTGAATTTTCCCACCTTCCTCATGCTCCGCGATATTAAAGTCGGCCAGTTGCAGAGGCTGGATCTGGTCGCGGTTCTCTTATGGAGTTTGGGCTCCTTCGGCAAAGTCGTTCTCTTCCTTCACGCAATCACGCTGGGGATCGCCAAACTGTGCGGTATGAGCGACTACAGAATGCTGGTCGTTCCCGTCGCCGTTCTGGTTATCGTCACCAGTTTGTACAATAGCGACAGCTTTATCGAGCTCTACCGGTTTCTTAGGGATTTTTATCCGTATTATTCGATATTGATCGGTTTGATTGTGCCCTCCTTATTGTTGGCAGTGGCGCTGTTGAGAAAGATGCATCCGAATCCGGAAGGAGGGTGAATAAAGTTGTCGGCTCAAACTCCGTTGCATCATTGTCTGGATGACAATATCAACGCTATATGCGAAATGTTCGGACATAGCGATGATTTATCGGTTCGTTTGTTGGATCTTCCGGAGAACCCGATGGCGCTGCTATTCATTGGAAGCTTGGTGGATCGGCAAATTGTCGATGAATTTGTTGTGAATCCACTTTTGCAGTCCGGATTGGGCGATGCAAGCTTGCAGAACGGCCTTCCGGTTGCCACAAGCCGGTTTAAAGCTCTAGCTTCGTTAGAAGAAGCCGCCGAAAGGCTGCTTCAGGGAGATACTTTGATTTTGGCGGATTCGCCGGCGAAGGCGTATTCCGCCGACACTCCGGGCGGAGAGCAACGGCCGATTTCGGAACCTGCCTCCGAGTCCGTCGTACGGGGGCCTAAAGATTCCTTTACGGAAACGATTCAAATTAATATTGGACTGATTCGAAAGAGGCTGTACACAACCGACCTCCGCGTAATCAACTTGAATATCGGCAATACGTCGCATACTCCGATTACGGTGATATATTTACAAGGTATAGCGAGGGAAGATATCGTTACCGAGGTGCAGAATAGGCTGAAACGAATTGACATCGACGGGATTCTAGAATCGCAGTATATTGAAGAAATCATCGAGGATCCTCATGGATATACGCCATTTCCGACCATCTTCAGTACGGAACGGCCGGACAGGGTTTGCGCAGGGCTTCTGGAGGGTCGAGTGGCGATCTTGACCGGCGGGACTCCGTTCGCTCTGATCGTACCATCGGTGCTCCCGATGTTTCTGTATTCCAACGAAGATTATTATCAGCGATTCGATGTAGCCACGTTCTTGAAGGTGCTGCGCACGGTCACGTTCGTACTCTCGTTTACGATGCCCGGGTTTTACGTGATGCTGCTGACCTTCCACCAAGAGATGATTCCGACGATGCTGCTCATTGCTCTGGCCGGGCAGAGAGAGGGAGTGCCGTTTGGAATCGCCGTTGAAGTGACCATCATGGAACTGACCTTTGAAATCTTGCGGGAAGCGGGTATTCGTCTGCCCAAAACGATTGGCATCGCGGTATCGATCGTCGGCGGTCTGGTGTTGGGGCAAGCCGCCGTCTCCGCCGGCCTGATTGGTCCCGGAACGGTCATTACGGTATCGCTTACCGCCATCTGTTCGTTCAGCACGCCCTCGTACGGCATTGCCATCGCTTCGCGGCTGATCCGCTTCGTCCTGCTGTTTTTGTCAGCCGTATTTGGGGCATTCGGCTTTTTTTGTGGAATCATTTTCTTGATTATTCATATAAACAAACTTCGATCGTTCGGCGTCCCCTATATGTCCCCCATTGTTCCGTTTCATCTGCGGGACTGGAAAGACATTCTCGTGCGGTTTCCCTGGTGGGCGATGACTACGCGCCCTCATGAGACGGCGGCTCCTTCCGCAAGAGTTCGTATGCGCGGAAAGAACAAGTGGAACGGCGACCCGGAAGGGAGCCGTCCGACTTGAGGCGATTGTGTCTGCTGTTGGCGTTGTGCGGGTTATTGTTCAGCCAGGCGGGCTGCTGGGATAAGAAAGAGCTTAACGAACTGGCCATTGTGATTGGCGCAGGAATCGACAAAACCGCCGACGGTCAATTTCGCCTGACCGCGCAAGTGATTAAACCGACTTCGGCGAAGAATGGGAGCCAAGGAATAGGAGAAAGCGGAGGTGGCGGCGGCGGCGGGGCGGATTTTCCCACATGGAGTTTGTCGGCTGAAGGAAAAAGCGTGATGGAGGCTATTGCCCAACTGAACAAGATCTCTCCGCGCAGGCTATTTTGGCCGCATACACTAATATTGGTGTTTGGCGAAAAGCTCGCGAGGGAAGGCGTATTGCCGGCGATTACCTGGTTCGAAAGGGAAAGGTACAGCCGGACGGGCACTTACGTCGCTATAACGAAGGGGAAAGCGGAAGATCTTTTCAATCACAAAATGCAGTTGGGCGCACTCCCGTCCAAAGCCATGAGCGATATGATTGAAACGGCGAATTTGCGCCAAATTTCTTCACGGAAATTGACTCTACGCGAATTTACCGATATTTTATCCACTTCGGGAATCGACCCGGCGCTTGACATGATCGTACCGAAAGTGATTCGAGGCAAAGTGGAATCGTACCAATTAGCCGGAATCGGGTTGTTCAAAGAAGACAAGTTGATCGACATTGTCAACGGGCCGGAGACAATGGGAATCAGCTTGGTGCGAGACGGAATGATTAATACCATCATTCAAGCGCCGTGCCCGGATAAGAAACAAGGGAATCTCGTCTTTAAAATAACCAATTACCAGAGAAAAACAAAACTTTCGATAAGCGGCAAGCAAGTAAATTATGATGTGAATCTGTTAATCGACGGGGATTTGGGGGACCAGACCTGCACGATGGATTTGTTGGATCCCGATAAGAAGTCGAAAACCGAACAATCCATCAACTCCGAAATCAAGAACAAAATAATTAAACTTTTCACCCGATCCGCCGCACTGAATACGGATGTGTACGGCATCGGCAGACAATTGCACAGACAACACCCCGGCGAGTGGCATTCACTGGAGAAAGGTTGGGAAAGCCGACTGAAGAAGATCTCTTTCGACGCGCATGTAAAGACGAATATACGCCGAAGCGACTTGACCAGCAATCCGTCTATTCGGAAAAAAAGATGAATTCCGCGGGGGTATGAGGAAAGTGAAAACAGTCATCTGGATCTCGTTCATGGCGATTTTGTCTACGATCGATTTATTGAAGCTGGCTAAATTAAAACAAAGGAAGGATTTTTGGATTTTGCTTTCTTGGCTTGCGCTTGCTGCGGTCTACGGGGAATTGCTTGTTCTGAAAGTGCGCGTGCCGAGCCTTAATCGAGTACTTTCCGACACGATTGAATGGATTGTGAAATAAGTAAGTTGACTAAGGAAAGACTTGGCCCTATTATTATAATACATATAATAATAGTTATAATATGAGCGGCTCCAGGAAGATTGGCACGGCAGGAGACATTGCCGTCCGTGGTTCTTCCCGTGCAAAGCCCGTTTACATATAAGATCATGTATCGAGAACAAAGGAGAGATGGATAGGATGACCAAAGTTTTCTGGGAAGAGCTGTTTCCGCACGAATTCAAGGAAAGGCTGATCGAGCGGCCTGTTGTTTACGTACCGATCGGTTTATGCGAGCCGCATGGGCAAATCAGTGCGCTTGGAATGGATTTGATTCGAGCTCGGTTTATTTGTGAGCAAACGGCTCGGCAATCGGGAGGAATTGTCGCTCCTACCGTGGGCTACCATGTTCACGAATCGGGCAACTCCGCGAGGTGGCTCGAACAAAAAGTCGGGGAAACAAACGCGTGCATGACGTCCATCCCTGCTTATGTATTTTTCAAGTATTTGCTGTATCAATTGCGAGCCTTCTACAATTCGGGATTCCAAACGGCCATTTTGCTTTCAGGTCACGGGGGCAGCCATTCGCGCGACTTGAAGCGAGTTGCCCAGATATTTGCGGAATATGTTCAAATGAACGTTTGGTACGGGGTCGACCAGAACGAATTGCTTAAGGGGAGTAAGTTTAAGGGAGATCATGCCGGCAAAAATGAAATTTCCGCATTAATGTACGCCCGTCCGGATCTGGTCGACCATTCACTCGTCTCGTTGGAGGATGTGCCGGGTTCGGGAGGGAAATTGGCTCTGCATCCGACGGCTGGCGAAGCGTCCTGGGAGCACGGCCAGGAAGCTATGAACTATGAAATCTCTTACCTCGGTCGACTTGTAGATGAAATGCAGCCCAGAAACAGCGGATTGGAAACATGGAACCGGCTCCCGTTATTAACCTACGAGCAAGTGGAACAAATTTGGGACCGGCTCGGAGAGGAACAATGGGAAAGCTTGCAGCCCCGACCGGATGAGGAAACAACGTCGGCGACATCGCGGTGGAAATCTTCCGAGACGAGCAAATTTTACTGAACAGGGGAGAACGGAATGGCGGGGATAGCGGAGCAACGCGACTTCTTATCCGAATCGTGGATCACTTCGGCGAATGACATCATGAAATTGGATCCTCCCATAATCACTGCGTTCCTGGAAGCTGCAGCCATGGTCCGCGGCCGCGCCCAGCTTTGGGAACTCGCCCTAAGCTGCCGCAACCTTGTTCTTGCCGCCGGTGAAGATGATCATAAGACGATGGTTGCGGAGCTAGTGAGCGTGTTGAAGGACAGCAACGATGATTTGAAGGACGTTATGGGCAGGCAAGCCGGCATGTTTGCGGCGCTGCTTGTTCCGCTCCTTCTCCCCCAGACGATTCATCGTTATCGTTCTCAAGGAATTTCCGACGATGTTCTGGTAGATACGATGAGCGATATCGGCATTTGGATCAAGAGTTACTACGATCAGCACGGGATCTGGGGATTGGATAATATCAAATGGTTGCTCAATCACTTGTGTTGCAGGCTGTTCCGCCTGGGGCGCCTGCAATTTATTCGCGAGCCGTTTCGCCATTCGGTCATCGTATTGCGCAACGTTCGCGACGGCGAAGTGGCCGCGTTATCCGAGGCAGGCGTCGATTATCGCCAAGACGGTCTGGTCGACGGCACCAATCGAATTTACGATTCGCTCGGTAAATGGACGGCCAGCTTCGAGCAAACGGACGGCTATTTTATCGGAAATCCGCTTCTCTCCGCAGGAAAGGCGCTGAATCAGCCGGCTTATTTGCCGGCGACTGACTGGCGAATTGAACTTCAGCGCGGGGACCCGGTGTTGAGTATTCATATTCCCGAGGGGGGGAAGATGGCGCATGAGTTGTGCAAGGAATCCATGCTTCAAACGGTGGACTTCTATCGGAAACACTTCCCGGACCGACCGTTTCGAGCTTTTGCCTGCACATCGTGGCTGATGGATCCGCAGTTCCAGACGATCCTCCCCGATTTTTCCAACATCGTCAAGTTTCAAAAGGAGTTTTACCTGTTTCCGATCCGATCGAATGAAGAGGAGACTTATCGCAGAGTATTCGGCATGGCCGAAATCGACCCGGCAACGGCCGGTCGGGATACCGGGTTAAGGCGCGCCATCTTGGATAACGCGGCAGCCGGGAATCGTCCTCACGCTGCTTCGGGCTTTTTGCTGCAAGACGATTTGACAAGTGGAATGAAGAGACATTTTTGAAAAACTTATAATGAAGCTCATAAAATCCTCTCGTCAGCAAGAGGATTTTTATGCGCATAAGGCGCGCTAAGGGGGGAGCCTTATTGAAAACGATCAAATTCAAGCCGTCTTTATTTTATCAATATTTGTTGTCCTATATGGTGCTGCTATTCCTTCCATTGGCCGCTGTCGGGGTGCTCGGCTATGATCACTTCGCGGATATATTAAGAAACCAGGTGCTGGATTCCAATCGCAACCATATTGCTCAAATCGGGGATTCGATGGACACCAAGCTCAATGAGATGGCCAATATCGCCACGCAAATCTCGTTAAACAACTCGCTGGTCAGATATAAAGCACAGGATTTGAATGCCACGTTCAATACTTTCAAGCAGCTGAATTATTCCGGAGCGAACCAATTTTTCTATGACGTTCTCTATTATCCACGCGGTTCAAAATATATTTTTTCAGCGGACAGTTCCTATCGGCTGGAGGATTATTATGATCTAAACACGTATCGGAATTGGCCTTATGAGAAATTTATTGCCGACTTGAATATGGGCATGGACCCCGAATGGCGCATGGCGGAGCCGATCGTTCATCCCAACCATACCGTACGAAGCATGCTGACCTATGTCGTTCCGATTCCTTTCGGCAGTACGGCGCCTTATGCGACAGTCGTCTTTCAAATTCGGGAAGACACGATTAGAGAGATGCTGCGGACAGCGTACACTTACCGGGACGGGGACGCGATCATTCTGGACGAACACGGACGCGTGATGGCAACGCTTGCGATGACGCCTCTCACGAATTCTGCCGACTTCCCTAAAGTTATAGAACAGTCGCTCGATTCGGGATCCCAGCATATCCAATTGGATGGAGAAACGTACTATTTGTCGCATATTCGCTCCAAAGTCAACGGCTGGACGTATTTGACGGTGATTCCTGAGCGGGAGTTGCTCGAACCGGTCAGGAAGGTGAAAAATAATGCGGTTTTGGCGATGGCGCTGATCGTATTTTTTGGCATTGTCCTCATTTATTTAGGCATGCAGCTCAACTATAATCCAGTCCGCAAACTGATCGGCAAAGTGGAGGATTCCAAACCCGCGGTGCTGCGCCAGCAATTCATCGACTTGGTCAAAGGCCGATTCTCGTCTTGGGCCGAATTCAACGACAAAGTCGGCGAACTCGGACTGTTCATCCCGGATAAGTCATTGTGTTACTTTCTCCTCTTGCAATTCGAAGATCCGAACCGGGCGGTGTCGAATTTATTTCCGGAGGGGATGACGGTTTATGGCGTCGAATGGATTGAGGAGAACCAATGGGTAGGGCTGGCGGTGGAGCCTCCCGGAACGGAATGGGAAGAAACCGGCTGGCTTGAGTGGCATCATTGGTTGTTGGCTCAGCCAGGCGGTGGAGTCACGGTAGGTATGGGGGAGAAGTACCGGGATATCCGGGATATGCCTAAATCGTATATCGAGGCTTCCATGTCGTTGCAATACCAATTGATTAAAGGGAAAGATCATGTCATTTTTTTCCGGGAAACGGGGGCCGACAATCGCAGCATCGACTGGTATCCGAAACAGCTGTTTGAGCAGATTTATTTGAAAGTCAAACAAGCGGACGCCTGTGAATCGGAACAGATCGTACGGTCGCTCGCGACACAAATTCGCGAGAATAGCCGGAGCCTGTTTACGACGCGGTATTTGTGCTGGGAAACGTTAAACACGGTCATGAAAGCGAGGATGGATGTCGTTCGTCATCTTGACCAGGCCCAGGCCCAGGATTATCCCGATTTGTTCCAGGTTATGAAGCTTACCCGCATGGAGGAATTGGAACAACTGTTGATCCGGACCGTACGGGGATCCTGCGAGGAAATCGGGAAATGCTGCGAGAATGAAGATGCTTTGCTGGCAGGGATGAAACAATATTTGGAACGCCGATATGCGGACAATCAGTTTACGGTGCGCGAGATAGCCGATCAATTTTCCATGTCTTTGGCTCACCTGGGAAAATATTTTAAGGAAAAGACAGGTTGCACGCTATCGGAATACATTCATCGGTTGCGAATCGACAAGGCGAAGCAGTTGCTCAGATCTACCGATCTGCAACTGTTGGACATCGTTCAGACGGTCGGCTACCAAGATGTTTCCAGCTTCATTCGCAAATTTAAGGCGGAGATGTCCATCACCCCGGGTGAGTATCGAAAACTTTTCCAATCCGAAGCCTCCTCCGCATAATTTTTCTTCGAAAAGGAGCACTTTTATGTTTCGCATACCAGGGTTACAAACCGCTGATTGCCATTTCGTGCAATTGCACCTTAGGATAAAGCCAAGCGATCGGATGGAAACGTTGTCAGATCGGGGTGGTTCCGGATGGCGATGAGGAGATTCATTCTATGTGCGCTTGCAGCCGTACTGGCCGTCTCGCTGACGCTCTCAGGATGCTCAAAACACACGGGAGGCGATGCCCGAACAACGGAGAAGGAACCACTGAGTTTCCCGTTGCCGAAGACGATCACTCTTAAAATGTTTGCGGTCAAAAACCCGAATGTCAGCAAAAACTATAACGAGATGAAAGTGTTCCAAGATCTTCAGGCCAAGACCCATATCGAAGTGAAGTGGACGCTGGTGTTGCAACAAAACAAGCGGGCGGCGCTGAATCTCCTAACAGCAAGCAATGACCTTCCGGACGCATATTACGGGTATGGCAGCCTGGACTCCGACGATATCGTCAATTACGGACAACAAGGAATTCTCGTTCCCTTGGAAGGGCTGATTGATCAATATGCTCCGAACGTAAAGAAGCTGCTCGAGGAGCGACCCGATTTCCGCAACATGATTACGGCCCCGGACGGCCATATCTATTCGTTATTCAGTGTGGACGAATCACCGGCCAGCGGCATTCCGGCAGCGATGTTTATCAACAAGCGATGGCTGGATGAAGCGGGCTTGAAAGTGCCGGAAACGTTCGAGGAATTCGTGACCGTGCTTCAAGCGTTCAAACAAAACCATCCGGATAAAATTCCGTTTAGCGCGATGTTCCGCCATACGAATATGGGCATCCAAAACTTGGCCGGTTCCTTCGGAATCCCTTACGACATGAGCAGCGGTATGCTGATTCGCCGGGGAAAGGTGGAATTTGCCCCGGCTCAGCCGGAATTCCGGGAATTTGTAATGGCATTGCACAAGTTGTACCGTCAAGGGTTGATCGATCCTGAGCTGATGACGCATAATACCTTGGCTTATAATGCAAAAATCAGTAAGGGCGATGTGGGAGTATTTCTCTCCTATACCAAAGATATCTTAAACCCGGTAGCCAAAAAAGACTATATTCCTCTGGCCCCGCTTCAAGGCCCGGGAGGGGATCGGTACTGGTGGCAAACGGTCAAAAATTTTAAACCGTCAGGGTTTGCCATCACGAAGGAAAACAAGTTTCCGGAAGCGTCGATGATGTGGGTCGACCAAATGTATAGTCTGGGCGGGAGTCTGGATTTCGGATATGGACCGCAAGGGGAAGTGTGGGAGCGGACTCCGGAAGGCCGGATCATGTTCCTTGCTGCTCCGCACGGTCAGAATGCGATCCAGTTTCGCTATCATGACGCACCCGGCGTGATGGCCGCATACGCCTTGACCGCCGAGCGCTACGCTAACTCCATTCTCAACAAGAACGATGAAACGAAGACGAAGCTGAATGAATTATATAAGCCGTTCGTTCAGAATGACATCGTGAAATTCAATGACATTCTGATGGAGAAAGAGGATGTCGACAAAATCAAACCGATCGCCACCGATATTACGGCAACCAATGCTTATATGGACAACAGTATGGCTCAATTCATCATTCACGGGGTGAGTGACGACACTTGGCAGGAACACTTGAACCAGCTGAAAAGGCTGAATATCGACACATTGATCCAGGTTTATCAGAAATATATCGACAAGCGGGACTGATCGGGATACCGCTGTGAAAGGGGGAATGCGGCGCTATATGCAGCCACTGCAAAATTGGATAAGGGAGATGAAAGTTCAATGAGAAGATTAGTGTCCATGCTCTGGTTTGTTTCGTTGTTGGCAAGTTTTATTGGGGTTGGCCCGCTGCCCCACGCTCATGCAACCGCTGTTTCAGCCACAACCAATAACCTGGAAGACGGATGGGTGGAGACAGGCAATGAAACCGTATTTAATGGCGTGAACATCAAAGTGAAGGACAACACCCAGGATCATATCGCTTATTTTAAATTTGAGGTCAAAGGAATTACGGGAGTCGTCACTTCGGCAACTCTCCGGTTATATATGACCACAGCCCAAAGCAACAAGCATATTACCATCTATGCGGCGGATAACGACTGGACCGAAGGCACTCTTGCTTGGAGCAATCATCCTGTATTAAGGGGCGACCCTATTGTAACCGTTACCCCGCCTTCCACCGCCAACCAGTATGTTGATTTCGATGTGACAAGGTACATCTCGGGTACGGGAGTGTTTACTTTCTATTTAACGACCGATTCGCCCGGCGATTTTATTTTCAATTCGGGTGAAGCCTCCTCGAATAAACCGTTGCTTAACGTCAGCGCCGATGAATCGGTCAGCCGGTTGCCAAGCGACGTGATGTCGCAGAACGGCTGGTATGGCGAAAGGTATATCAGCGAGTACTCCAGTCCGGGCGATGTGACGAATGTAGGCTACTTTGACGTCACCAAGCAGCCATACGGAGCCAAGGGAGACGGAGTGACCGACGATACTCTGGCCATCCAGCGGGCAATGAATGAGGCAAGGGATTCCCAAGTGGTCTTGTACTTCCCGGCGGGGACTTACCTGGTCACGGATACGCTGAATGCCGTCCAAGGCTTGATCACGCAGCAGGATTTGAACGGTGAACGGCTTCGGATGAGAATTTTCCCCAATGTATTGAGAGGGCCTCATCAAGGAGCGAGGGCAACGATCAAGCTGGCTCCCGACACCCCCGGGTTTAACAGCACGACCGCTCCCAAGCCGCTTCTTCATATCTGGTCGAGGGGTACTGGCGCCAAACCGGCTACACAGAATATGTCGGGTGTCAATTACAATCAAATGCTGATCGATGTCGATCTTGACTTAAGCGGCAATGAAGGGTCAGGCGGAAATAACGGCGCCGTTGGTGTAGATCATGC
>JAJFMO010000026.1 GCA_020697475.1 Paenibacillaceae bacterium
GATCATTCTTGATATTTTGATGCCGGGGCAAGATGGAATGGAAGTATGCCGCGAGCTGAGGAAGACGACGACGAATCCGATTCTGTTCGTCAGCTGCAAAGACGATGATATTGACAAGATTGTAGCGCTTGGAGTCGGGGGAGACGATTATATAACGAAGCCGTTCAGTCCGGGAGAGCTGATCGCCCGGGTGAAGGCTCATTTGCGCCGCAATACGATGATCGAGAACAATAAGCCGGAAGAAAATCCTGCGCTCGAATACCCCGGATTGTCGATTGTACCGGCAACGCATACGGTGATTGTGAACGGAAGGCAGGTCGCACTGTCGGCTAAGGAATTCAAAATTTTGTTCCAGCTCGCGCAAAATCCGAACCGAGTGTTCAAGAACGAACAACTGTTCAACATGATTTGGGACGCCGATTCCATCGGGGATACGCGGACCGTCATGGTGCATATCAGCAATCTGCGTAAAAAAATCGAGGAAGACCCGGCGAATCCGCGGTATATTTTGACGCTGCGCGGGGTCGGCTATAAGTTTAACGCCTAAATTTTGCGGTAAATCCAGATCGCCGCGATCACACAGAACAAGCTGATCAAATTCAACTTAAGGACAACATGGATATCGTAGGCAATCGCCTGCAGGTCCGCCTTCGGCTCCCAGCTGATTTGCGCCGATTTGGCAAGGAAAGCAAGTCCGTCGATTTGCGACAACAGTTGACCGATGATCGAGCCGGCCAACAGGCCGAGCAATATAAACAAAATTAATGTAACGTAGGATTTGTGCACCCGTATTCTCCCTCATTCAACTTATATTTACCCCCTATTATAAAGAGACTTTCTCCCGCCCACAATGCCGTATTGGCGAACATTACCTGCATACTTGACGCCTCCTTCATGGTTACAATGGAACTCTGGGGGATGGATACATATGCGATTTGCTGCAACAATTCTCTTGGCGGCTGCAACGCTGCTTGCCGTTCCGGCCGACGCCTGGGCGGCCTCCGTCGTCATCGACGCCGGGCACGGCGGAAGCAATCCCGGGGCGATCGGGGTGAACGGCTTGGAAGAGAAGGAAGTCAACTTGGACGTCGCCTACGCTTTGCGGGACGAATTGGACAAGATGGGTTACGAGACGTTAATGACGAGATCCGACGACAGAGACATGAGCCTGGAAGAGCGCGTCCAATTTACGGTCCAACATAAAGCGGACTTGTTTGTGTCCGTTCACTCGAACGACTATGGTGATCCGAACACAAGGGGCACAATGGTGCTCTATTACGACGATCATTACCCGCAAGCCAAATATCCGGCCAGTGCGGCGATGAAGATGTTGACACCGCAAAGTCTGGATTTGGCGCAAAAGGTTCTCAACGCCGTCACAGCGACGGCTAATACAAAAAATAATGGGCTGATGCAAAGCGCGGCATACGTGATTCGTTCCGGCGAGGTGCCGTCGATTCTCGTTGAAACCGCCTTCCTGTCGAACAAACAAGATGCGGAGCTGCTGGCTAAGCCGGCGGTCAGGCAGAAGATCGCCGAAGGCATCGCCCGCGGCGTAGCCGCCTTCATGCCGCTTGCCGAGAAGAAATCGGAAGACAATAACTCTCCGTTCGCCGATATCGCCGGCCACTGGGCGGAAGCGTCGATCCGGCCACTGCTGGACAGCGGGATCATGAACGGCGTGAGCGCCGCGCGCTTTGCCCCGGATCAGCCGCTGACCCGAGCGCAGTTGATCGCGTTGCTGGATCGGCTGTTTCCCCTTGCCGCGCCTACGGCAGTTCAGGGGGCAAGCGGCCAGGCGGCCGGACAAGGGACGGCGGGACAGGGGAAGGCTGGGCAACGAGTCCCCAGCGATCTGGTCAGCGGCCACTGGGCGTATCCTGTGCTGATGAAGGCGCTCGCGGCGGGCCGGATCGACGGCTACGCCGACGGAACGCTCCGCCCCGATCAGCCGGTCACCCGCGGCGAAACGGCCGCGCTGTTCTACCGTTCGTTGGCTGCGAACGGCAACATGAAGACGAACGCGACGGCGACTGTGGCCGCGTTCGACGACGTGCCGACCACGCTCTGGTCGGCGGGGGCAATCTACGCCCTGCGACAACTGGGCTTAGCGGAAGGGGTCACGACGACGAGCTTCGGCCCGAGCCAAATGATGACCCGGGCCGAAATCGCCGTACTGATTGAGCGGTATTTGCAATCTAATTCGCCGAAATCGCGGTGAGCAGCGTCTTCTCTGCCAATATATATTGCAGAATCGACGACTGAGCTTGCCAAAGGTAAGCGGCGGACGGATTTTTCTGGTATTCATCAAGCGAGATGACTGCCGTGTTCATCGCGTTGCTCATACTTTGCAGCGTCGATTTGGCCGTGGCCGGAGCGCCTGCGGCAACATTCGCATACAATCCTGTCCACGCTTGATGATCGGCTTTCAACGTCTGCACATCCTGCACCGACGGCGTCGTCAGCTTCGTCGCGTTCAAGTGCGAGACGGTTTGCTTGTCAAGCTTGTCGATCAGTTGACGGCCTTGCGACAAGAAGGCGCCAAGTCCGTCAGCTTTCGAATCACCGCTCCAGGACACTTGCTTCATCGCCGGCAAAGCGACATTTTTAATATAGACGTCGACTTGTTGGGATTGCAGCTTGTGGCTGAGCGCCAGTGCATCGTCGCGGTTGGCTGCCACCCCGACATACACCGTATACTTCTCACCCGGCTCGCTGGCGGCGGCAAGACCTTTCTTGCGCAGCTCGTCCTCGGCAGAAGAGGCGCTCTTCTCCGTGCTGAACACGCCGTTCTGCAAGAACGAATACGTCACAGCCGGAAGGTCAATCGATGCCGGGAGAGCCGCCGGAGCTTGTACTTTGGGAAGCGGAATGAGACCGTTGGGCGCCGTCGCGTTCGTCTGCGCCGCCGTTGCCGAGCCGGGCAGCGGGATCGCCTTGTCAATGCCGGAATTGCCGGTAAACAGATTGAGCGCAAAAAATCCGAAGCATACCCCAGTCAACACAGCGCCGGCAACCGAGGCGAATATTTTCAGCCAAGGCGGCCGCGCTCCCGACCCATACCTCAGCGATTTGCTGCTCAAATTTTCATCGACGAGAAAAGGCCCCGTATACACTGTATGGTGGTCGCGCTCGGCTTCGTAGCTGTCCGGCAACGAGTAATAGCCCGTGGAATACGTAGGTGGCGGGTCCGTTTCGTCGCGAAGATGCGGCTCCTGAGCATCATGTATGTAAGGTTGCGGTGCCTGTTGCGGAGGCAATTGCTGCGTCTGCTGAAGCTGGAACTGCGCTTCCTGAATAGGCTCCCAGCCTACCGGTTCTTCATACGATGGGCGGGCCGACCGCGCATCCATCCCCCGCGCATCCGACTCCCGAATCAGCTTCTCGATCCGCTTCGTCTCGGTATCGAACGGACTTGTCCATTCGCCAAAATCGTGCGTGAACCGGTTCAACTCCGGCTCACCGCCGTACTCCTGCGCATGGCCCCGCTCCTCGCCGCCGTCTCGCTTAAGCGGGATGACCGTCCCCGTCGGCCGGACTTGTTCCCGCGCAGGCACGATTTTCCCGCCGGGGTGCTTGTCGAAACGATAGGTGATCCTCGCTTTGCTCATCATACCCGTCTCCCTTGTCCATCATCTGTTACAGACTATGAACAAGGGACGAAAAATATGTCACCCGACCCGATTGTGCAAAGAGCGGGCCAGCCCGTCGGCTGCCTTCCAGATGTCGCCGGCGCCCATCGTCAACACGAGATCGCCGCTGCGCACATGATCGATCAAATACTGCTGCACCTCATCGCGCGTAGGAATATATTGGACGTTCGGGTTGCTGTTGCGCCCGACCAGATCGGCCAGCTTCTGCGAGCTGATCCCTTCGATCCTCGCTTCTCCCGCAGGCGAATAAATATCGGTGATGACCACTTCATCCGCCTCTCCGAACGCATTGCTGAACTGCTCCAGCAAGAAAAACGTGCGCGTATATCTTTGAGGTTGAAACACCGCGATAATTTTTTTCCCCGTCGCCTTGGCCGCGCTGATCGTCGCCTGAATTTCCGTCGGATGGTGAGCGTAATCATCGATGACGAGAATTCCGTCCACTTCCCCCAACACTTGAAATCTCCGCTTCGCGCCCAGAAACCCGGTAATCGCCGAACTGATTTTGGCAAAAGGAAGCCCGGCTTCTATACACGTAATCAGCGTCGCCAATGCATTGTAGACGTTGTGCCGACCCGGTACGGAGAGCATCACGTTGCCCAGCTTTTGGCCATGATGATAGACGGCAAACCCGACCTTGCGGTCGCCCAACTGAATATCCCGCGCGACATAATCGGCATCCGTCTCGATTCCATACGTGAGGCAATCGCTTTCGACATTCGGGATCATCTCCCGCAAATAAGGATCGTCCAAGCACACAATCGCTTTGCCGCCCGGTTTGATATGGCTTAAAAATTTCTCGTAAGCTTGCTTTAATTTCTCGAAATCTCCGTCATAGTGTTCCAAATGGTCTGCTTCGATATTGTTGACCAGAGCAAGCGTCGGAGAATATTGCAGGAACGACCCGTCGCTCTCGTCTGCCTCAGCCACCACGTATTCGCCGGAGCCCGCCTTCGCGTTGCTGCCGACATTCATAATTTCCCCCCCGATAATAAATGTCGGATCCATCTGGCAGCTCTCCATTACCAGAGCGATCATCGACGATGTCGTTGTCTTGCCGTGTGCGCCGGCAACGGCGATGCCTTTGCGCTCGTTCATCAATCTGGCCAGCATCTGCGACCGGTGAAGGATCGGGATGTTCAGCTTTTGCGCTTCCGCCAGCTCGACGTTGTCTTTGGGTACCGCGGTCGAATAGACGACCAGGTTCGCTCCGCTCACATGATTGGCCTGATGGCCGATATATACTTTGGCCCCGTTCGCCGACAGCTTGCGGGTCAATTCCTGGTCGGCCTCATCCGAGCCGGACACTTGATACCCCATCTCCAGCATCACCTTGGCGATCGCGCTCATCCCGTAACCGCCGATTCCAATAAAATGAACGTGTTCGGTTGTGTTCATTTTTTCAATCACCAGCCTTTAATTTTTCTCTACCAGAACGGATCGAACATCGGAAATCAAATACAACGTGCCGGTAATGACCGCCAAGTCGTCTTCGGCCGTTACCGTGCGCAAATAGTCCAATGCATCGCGCCAGTCGGGGATCGTCACGACCTTCGTCGTGCGACCGATGCGTCGCAGCTCTTCCACAGCGATTTCCGCCAAAGAATCCGCATTCAGTTTCTTATGCCAATCAGGCTCCGTGATCACAAGCGTATCCGCCAGTGGTAGTATATGCCCAAGATAACCCGGATGATTCTTCGCTCCGAGCATCCCCATCATCACATGCAGTCGGTTGTATCGATAGACGCGTTGCAGCGCTAAAGACAGCGCTTGTGCTCCCTCGGGGTTATGCGCCCCGTCAAGCAAAATTCGCGGGTGGGCGGACACCATCTCCAGTCTGCCCGGCCAAGCCGCCCGCGAAAGCCCATCGCGCAGCGCATCATCCTTGAGGGGCCAGCCGTCTTGGCGCAACAGTTCCATCGCCGTCAGAGCGGCGGCGGCGTTCTTCAACTGATGCTCGCCATGCATCGAAATCTGCATATTGTTAATGCGGCGGAACGGCCCCAGGTAATGGAAGCGATGCTCTTCTTGCGCCAACCGCACCGATTCATAGGCAAAGTCCCGATTTATCACATAAAAGGCGCTCCCGCGAAGCTCCGCTTGCTCCCTGATTACGGCGAGCGCTTCCGGCTGCTCGGCGGCGCAAACAACCGGCACTCCCGGCTTGATAATGCCGGCTTTCTCGAAAGTGATTTTCTCCACGGTGTCGCCCAACATCTCCATATGGTCAAAGCCGATGTTGGTGATGATGCTGACGAGCGGGGTGACGATGTTGGTCGGATCGACCCTCCCGCCGATGCCCGTCTCCCATACGACAACGTCCGGCTGAACAACTGTCGCATAATACAGTATTGCCAAAGCTGTGGCTACATCGAACATCGTCGGCGCCAGCAATTCGGTCGCTGCGATCTCGTCGGCGATCGGTTTGACTCGATTGATCAGATCAAGCAACGTGTCATCCAGAATGTTGGCGCCGTTATAGCGAATCCGATCGGAAAATCGGACCAGATACGGCGAAGTGAACGTGCCGACACGATAGCCGCCCGCGAGCAGCACGGATGTCAGTAGGGCGCAAGTCGAGCCTTTGCCGTTCGTGCCGGCAACGTGGATGAACTCGAGCTGACGCTCAGGATGCCCAAGCTTCTCCATCAGCAGCTTCATCCGCCGCAAACCCGGCTTCTCCCCTTTGGGGAACAGATGGGTAATCCACTCGATCGCTTCTTCAATATCCCGAAATTCACCAACGCGGCTCACGGATCCGTCTCTTCCTTTACAATATATGACATGCGACGATAGGTTTCACGGGGTATCCGACTATTTGTCGGCTCACATCCCGTGCAATTCATCTAATCGGGCGATTACTTTGTCACGCTTGTCGGCGTAGTCGGCCATCTTCGCGCGTTCTTCCTCGATCACCTTGGCCGGAGCTTTGCCGACAAAACCGGGGTTGGCGAGCTTCTTCTCGACCCGTTCCACCTCCGCGCGCAAGGTGCTTAGTTCTTTTTCCAGCCGCGCAACTTCTTGTGAAATATCGATCAGGCCGGAGAGTGGCAAATACAATTCCGCTCCGGTCACGACGGCGGTCACCGCTTTGTCCGGGGCGGTCAAGTCGGCCTGTGCGTCAAATCGCGACGTATTGCAAAACCTGACGATATACTCCTGATTGCGCTCGATAATCCCTGCCGCTTCCGCGTCGCTCGGTTTGATCAAGAGCTCGACCTTCTTGCTCATCGGCACGTTCATCTCGGCACGGATATTGCGTACCGAGCGGATGATGTCCATCAGCAAGCCCATCTCGCGTACGGCGTCGGGAGCTTCCCGCTCAGCGCGGTATTCGGGCCAGACCGCCAAGACGATCGTATCGCCTTCATGCGGCAGATGCTGCCAAATTTCTTCCGTGATGAACGGCATGAACGGATGCATCAGCCTGAGCGTGCGGTCCAGCACGTAGGCCAGTACGGCTTGGGTTTGCCGTTTGGCATCCGCGTCGTCGCCATACAGCTTCAGCTTGCTGAACTCGATGTACCAATCGCACAGATCGTCCCAGATGAAGTTGTACAGCAAGCGGCCGGTTTCGCCGAACTCGTAGCCGTCGATCAGCCGGGTCGTGTCGCGCGCCGTCTCATTCAAACGATGCAGAATCCAGCGATCCGCCGTGCTCAATCGGACAAGAGCGACGTCCCCGTCCAGCCGGACATCGGATGCGGTCACTCCCTCGAGATTCATCAGGGCGAAGCGCGAAGCGTTCCATATTTTATTGGCAAAATTGCGCGCCTGCTCGACCCGCTCCCAACGGAAGCGCAAATCTTGTCCCGGCGTGCTGCTTGTGGAAATCATGTAGCGCATCGCGTCGGCGCCGTACTTCTCGATCACTTCAAGCGGGTCGACCCCGTTGCCGAGTGATTTGGACATTTTGCGGCCTTCGGAGTCGCGGACCAAACCGTGCATAAGCACGTCCTTGAACGGAATCTTGCCGGTAAACTCCAAGGCGCTGAAGATCATCCGCGCCACCCAGAAGTAGATGATGTCGTAGCCGGTGACGAGGCAATTCGTCGGATAATAGCGGCGCATATCCGCCGTATCGTCCGGCCAGCCGAGTGTGGAGAACGGCCACAGCGCCGAGCTGAACCACGTATCGAGCACATCCTCGTCTTGATGGATATGAGCACTTCCGCACTTGGCACAAGCGTGCGCTTCATCGGCGCTGACGGTGATTTCCCCGCAATCGCCGCAATGCCACGCCGGCACCCGATGCCCCCACCATAATTGGCGGGAGATGCACCAATCGCGGACATTTTCGATCCAGCGTAAATATGTCTTCTCGAACCGATCCGGCACGAAGTTGACGCCTTGTCCCGCATTCTGCGCTTCGATCGCGACGGCGGCCAGCGGCTGCATCTTGACGAACCATTGAGTGGACAAATACGGCTCGATGACGACGCCCGTGCGTTCACTATGGCCGACCTGGTGCACGTGCTCTTCGATCTTCGCGAGCAAGCCTTGTTCCTGCAGATCGGCAACCAGCTGCTTGCGGCAGGCGAAACGATCCATCCCCTGATAGCGGCCGGCCTGCTCATTCATTGTGCCGCTCTCGTCCATGACGAGCACTTGCGGCAAATCGTGGCGGCGGCCGATCTCGAAGTCGTTCGGATCGTGAGCCGGTGTAATTTTCACCGCTCCGCTTCCGAACTCTTTCTCCACATATTCATCGGCAATGACGGGAATTTCCCTATCCGTCAGCGGCAGCTTGAGCGTTCGCCCGATCATGTGCTTGTAGCGATCGTCGTCGGGGTGAACGGCCACCGCCGTGTCGCCGAGCATCGTCTCCGGCCGCGTTGTGGCAACGGTAATCGAACCGCTGCCGTCGGCCAGCGGATATTGAATATGATAGAGGCGGCCTTGCACCTCCTTATACTCCACTTCGATGTCGGACAGCGCGGTACGGGCGGCCGGATCCCAGTTGATGATATACTTGCCGCGGTATATCAAACCTTTTTCATACAACTTGACGAATACTTCCCGAACCGCCCGCGACAGCCCTTCATCCAACGTGAACCGCTCACGCGAGTAGTCGAGCGAGAAGCCCATCTTCGCCCATTGTTCATGAATCGTCTCGGCGTAATGCTCCTTCCACTCCCAAACCCGCTCGAGAAACTTCTCGCGGCCGAGGTCGTAGCGGGAGAGCCCTTCCTCGCGCAGCTTCTGCTCCACCTTCGTTTGCGTAGCGATTCCCGCATGGTCCGATCCGGGCAGCCACAGCGTGTCGAAGCCTTGCATCCGCTTCGTGCGAATCAGAATATCTTGCAGCGTGAAATCGAGCGCATGCCCGATATGCAGCATGCCGGTAACGTTCGGCGGCGGGATGACGATCGTGTACGGTTTGGCGTCCGCCCGCTGACCGGCCTGAAAATAGCCGCCTTCAAGCCAATAGGCGTACCATTTGCGCTCCGCTTCCTTCGGATCGTACGTCGTCGGCATCTGCGCCGCCGTTTGAGTTTCCTTCACTTCATTCATCCTCATCCGCCTCCAAAAATAATTTCCCCACAAAGTGACGCTTAGCTCTGAAGCCGATTCAGGTACTTTGCGGGGACTTCAGAACAAGCCATTAGATACAAAAAAACCTTTCGCCGCAAAGGACGAAAGGCTCGCTTCCGTGGTACCACCTTTATTTCACGCCGTACAAGCAGTGTAATCCTCGGCGTGACACTTGGTTGCAAATAACGGCTGCATCACCGGCGCCGACTATGGATGCGCTAATGCGATCCGTTCATCGGGCGACTCCAAGGCGACTTCGGCAAATAAGTCCTGCGGGCGTTCCAGCATGTTCGCACCGCTCTCTGTAAGGGTTCGTTGCCTACTCTTCCTTTTCGACGTCTTTAGTGGTTATTTCACATTATATGATAAACATAATTGCCGAGCGCGTCAATCGCCGCCCAAGTTTTCCGTTCTCCTATAGCATATCCAAGTTTGTCCCGTTCATAAACTGGCTATGAGCAATTTTTTTCAAGATGAGGAAGGTGACCCCGCTTGCAGAGATGGTGGTGGAAGGTCCGTTATACCGTGAAAGGCGTGCTCTTCCCATTGATATGCATCCAATTCGTTCGCACTTTGATCCTGCCCAACGGGCTCGACGTCTTCATCCTGTTCGTCCTCTTCCTCCTGTACCTCGGATTTCTTCTCGACGTATATTGAATGGTGTTGAAAGTCGTCGTTGTACTGGCGTTCATCGGATGATACCCTTCATATCGTCGGTTTGGTTGGTCAGCTGATGCTACAAGATCTGGTTGGCCTGAACCTCTTCCGGATTGAGCAGCTCGAAAGACGCCGGAACTTCGCCCAGGTCGGGAATCGGCAGCATCTCCCCATCGCGCATAGCCGACTCATGGGCAATCAGCCCGGGGACGCAATACTTGGCCGCAGCCCAAGCGTGGTTCGGCGGCTGCTTGCCGGTCACGGCCGCTTTCACAAAGTCGTCGGCCAGGAACTGATGCGATCCGAAATGGCCGTTCCTTAAGCCTGCGAACGATTGCGGCAAGCGCGAAACCGGGTGAACCTTGGAGACGCCATGGTTCAAATCTTTCCGAAGCGATCCAAACAACTCGTTATCCTCCTTGGTCACCGTGGCCGTTTGGCAAGCCAAAAGATCGGACAAGTCCTCCACATTGCCTTTCTGCAACGACGTCCAAATCGAGCTTCCGGCATGCTCCTCGTAAGATCCCAACGTACCGTACATGCTCAAATACACGCTTGCCTTGCCGCTCCAGCCGACGCGCCGAAATTCGTTGAACCGGCACATCCCGCCGTCCGAAGTTCGCATTAACGCCGTTTCGTTACTGAAAGCGTTGTCCCACAGATTGCCGCCCGCCTGAAAAATACCGTCTTCATGACGATCTTTATACCCCAGACAAGAAACGTGCGTGGCGCGTGCGCCTGTGGCCGATAAAATCATGCTCACGGAATGAGTAGGATAATACATGGGCGGGAAACCGGCAACTTTCTTCCAATCGGTTCCGCCGGAATGCTGGAACGATTCGTAAAATCCATGCGACATATCGTGCAAGTACTGCGCTTCTCCGTAAACGAAGTGTCCAAAATCGCCGGCGGAATAACGTTGGCGGTTGTAAACGGTGCACGGATAGTAGTAGCTTGTTTCGCCGGTCATATAGACGAGCCCGGACTTGGCCACCTCGGCGATGATCGCCTCCATCTCTTCGATGGAAGAAGCCATCGGCACCGCGCAATAAACGTGCTTTCCTGCTTGCAACGCCTTAACGCTGAGCGGACCGTGAAGATGCCGTTGGGCAAAAATCGCTATGGCGTCAATATCGCTGCCGAGCATCTCCTCCATCGAAGCATACACCCCGGTAATCCCGAACCGCTCGGCGGTTTGTTGACGGCGCTCTGGCAGCAAGTCCGCGACCGCGACACTGCTGACCCACGGATGAGCTTGAAACAGCGGGATGAACGCTTGGGCGAAGCGCCCTGTGCCTACAACGCCAAGTTTGATTGGTTTATTCATGAACATATACCTCCTCAATGATCACGCGCTTTCAGCGGACTTAAGCAATCGGCGATATGCTGGTAGTGAATGTTGTATTCAACACATTCGCCGCGATCGTCCAATCGATATTCGTAAATGACCGCATTCGTGTTGAAATCGATTTTCGGGAAAGCGGCATCCGGACAAATTTGCCTGCGCAATTGGTTGGTAGACGCGCCATGTCCGAACACAGCCACCCGTTCATTCCCGCCGGCGAGCGGCAACAATTCCTGCCGAAGAAATCGTCCGGTTCTCTCTTGCACATGATCGGCCTCCTCGGCTTCCGCCGGCCACCACTGCCGGGCTTTGTCGTGGGATTCGATAAATTTCGTTCCGGGAAACATCGACTCGATCTCCGCGCAATCTTCCCAGTCATACTCCCACAAATTCGCCCATGCCTGGTTAAAAATTTCCCTCATGTCGGGAACGAGGATAATCGGCAGACCTTTATTCCCCGCCAGCGGCAGCGCCGTCTGGATCGTCCGCTTGAACGGACTGCTGTAGATTCGTGTGAGCGCAATCTTTTCAAAAAAAGGCACGAGCCGTTCGGCCTGAATCTTCCCGCGGTCGGACAAATCGCAATTGGCTACCTCCGTCTGCCCGATATTGCCTAGCGATTCCCCGTGTCGAATGACATAAATGTGCAACGTTCACACCACCTTCTAAATGTTGTTTCCGTATCCGTTTATTTTACATGAATAATCTCCATTGTACCCATGCCCGGGTAATATTTGATCTGACTTACGATACTTAAGCTGAGCAGATGCATGTGTGTACCCTCCACCGTCACAGCGCCAGGCAAATGCAAATGCCCGGTATACACATCGCGGACTTTGCCCTTGATCGACTCTTCATATAGCTCCGGGACATGACTGTGAAGGTAATCGCCGATTTTCCTCCTCGGATCGATCGAAGCGATATAATCACGGACAGGCGGAATGTCGATCGGGACGTGCGTGATCAAGATGTTCGCCCTGTCGCTGTCCACCGCCTCCGCCAGCCACTCCCGAGTCCCGGGAAGGATATCGCTGAAAGCGCTGTTCATCAGAATCAGTCTCGTGGCGCCGGTATCGATGACGCGGTTGTCCAGGTTGACCCCGGCTTCCTTCCAGCCTTTGTCCGCCTCCAGCCATCGCTCGCCATTTTTCCAATCGTCATAATTCTGCTTCTCTTCGTTCCATTCGTACATGGAAAAATCGTGATTGCCCGGGGTCGCCTCCCAGCGAACGTTCAATTGCCCCATCAATTCGACTGCAAAGTCCCGGTTCGTCTCACTGTACCAATCCACCAGGTCGCCTACGCATACAACCAGATCGGGGGCTTCAGCCCGCACCTTGGTGACAATATCTTGGAATGACGGCCACGCATCGGCAAAATGCCGCCGTTTGATGCGAAGCTCCTCCATCGGCTCCTCTGGGGAAACCAGCTGCAAATCGCCCAAAATAATGAGTTTCACTATTCTCGCCCCTTCATCCGTGTTAAACCATATTCCAAATCCTTCTGGCGTTATCGAAACCCGTCTTGCTGCCCAGCTTGCATTCTTCCTTGCCTTCGAATTCGATGGAAATATTGCCGTCAAACCCGGAATGCTTGATGATCCGAATGATCTCATACATATCGATATCGCCGTGCCCGACAATCGCGCCGCGAATATAGTTGCCGCCAAGCGTCTGCTTCCACAGGTCGCCCGGATCCCGATACGAGGGCCGCACGTAAAAATCTTTCAGATGAATCATCGAGGCAATGGAGATATTGTTCTTCAATGCAGAGACCGGATCTTCGTCCGCGTTCAAAAAATTGCCGACATCGAGCAATGTCCGGAAATTGGGCCGATCGACGGCGACAACCAGCCGTTGCACCCGATCGCTCTTCTGAACATAGCGTCCATGATTCTCTACACTGGTCGTGATGCCGAATTGCGCCGCGTAATCGGCGACTTGACGGCAAGCGTCGGCGAGGCGTTCCAGATCCCGCTCGAATTGCGTGATCGTCGATTGCTCGATCGGTCGGCTGGCCACATCGTGCCGCATATGCTTGGCTCCGAGCCGATGAGTGATATCCACCAGCTTCATGACCCGCTCAATTTCCCGGCGAAACGCATCGTCATCCGGTTTGATGAAATTGGCGCTGTCGGCAAAGTTGGAAATTTCGATCCCCGCATCGTCCGCTTTCTCGCGGATACGGTCGACGAGATCCGGGTTATTCACCAACTCGAAGCCGCGCGGAACAATCTCCACGTGTTCTCCGCCTTGGTCGGCGATCCATTGAATGACCTGCAGAATATCCATTTCGCCGGACATCATGGCTTGCCGCAAACTATAACAACTGATCCCGAGTTTCATCGCGCATCACCTCTACCGATCATTCCCACTCGTACATTCATTTCCAACTCTCCTCCCTTGCTCCTAAGACTATCAAATCCCGGTTGTGTAGAAAAGCAAGATATGCACATAAAACAAAAAACCATCAAGAAATGATGGCTTTTTGATATATATTTTACTATTTACTTCCCTTTTCCTTGACTCAGAAACTCGTTAACATCCTTCACCGCTTGGCTTTTCAGTACGGTCAGCATTCCGTGAATACCCATATTTTTCTGATATTCATCGGAGACCATATACTTAAGCACCTCCATCGCCGCATCGGGATTGCGCGTCCACTTGGTCAAGCCGAAGTACGTCGGATACATCTGGGCGCCGACAC
>JAJFMO010000458.1 GCA_020697475.1 Paenibacillaceae bacterium
GTACAGTCGCATTCGTTCCGCGTAACCATTTGTTCACTGTTATCTCCCCCTATCTCCAGCGTTTTCTCGCCAGTAATTGAATGCTTAAGATGATGAACAAGGCAATGAAGGTGAGGTAAAAAATGACCCCGGTCAAATCGAAGACGCCCTTCTGAAAATTCGTCGTGCGTCCGACGATGGAAAATTCCGTCAGGAGGTCCTTCGCCTTGCCGAACATGCTCTCACCCATCCAGTCGACCAGCCACAACAACAGGATCATACCGAATCCGGCGATCCCCGATACCATCTGATGCGCGGTCAGTGACGAAGCAAACAACCCTACGGCCATCATCGCCGCGCCCAGCAGAAACATGCTCAACACGGACATCCACAGCACCGCTTGATCGAGTGTCCCGTATTTAGCCAGAATAAGCGGGTACAGTAAGACGCAGACCGACATTAGCAATTGCACGGTCAGTGTCGCCAAATATTTGCCGATGATGATTTCTCCGATACTCGCAGGAGAGGTGAGCAACAGCTCGTCCGTTCCTTGGCGCAATTCGTCGGACATCAGCCGCATCGTCAACAGCGGGATGACGAACAAGTATACCAGCATCATATTCCCGAACAGCGGCCGTACGTCCACGACACGCGAACTCAAGAAATCGACACTGAAGAAATAGCCGGTAATCAGGAAAAAGAAAGCAAACGCCACATAGGCGACCGGTGAAAAGAAGTACATCTGCAGCTCCTTGCGGCAGATTGCGGCTATTCTACGCATCCTTGTCCACCTCCTCGCGAATTTCTTCGTCTTCCGCCTCGTCGTTCAGAACAGCCGGCTCGGAAGCCGTCAACTTGAGGAAGACATCCTCCAAGCTCGGATTTTCCCTTTTCATCTCGAGAATCGGAAGCTTGGCCTCGGCCATTTTATAAAAAATTTGCTCACGTATATCTACCTGGCTCCGCGAAACAATATGAAGACGGACGGAAGGTTCTCCCTCAGCTTGTTCTTCGTCCCCGTTCTTGACTTCCTTAACCGTCTTGACTGACTCCAGCGAGCGAAGCTGGCGCATGATGTCGTCTTTGCGACCGCGCACCTCGAGCTTTACTTCGAAGTTGTCGCTGATCGCATTGGACAACTCGTTCGCTTTGCTGTCCAGTACGATCCGCCCCGCGTTAATGATCAACACTCGGTTGCACAGCGTATTCACTTCCGGCAAAATGTGCGTGCTGAGCAGAACGGTATGGTTCTCTCCAAGTTCCTTGATCAGTTGGCGAATCTCGATAATTTGCTTTGGATCCAAACCCGAAGTGGGCTCGTCCATGATCAGCAAATCGGGCTTATGCAGAATCGCCTGGGCTAGACCGACGCGTTGCCGATACCCTTTGGACAGGCTGCGGATAATTTGCTTCTCGCGCCCATTCATCCCCAGCTTGCTGATGACTTCTTCGATCCGCTTCTTCTTCTCCTTCACCGGCACGTCGCGCAGATCGGCGATAAAGTCGAGATACGAAAACACCGTCATCTCGGGATAGAGCGGCGGCGACTCCGGCAAGTAGCCAATCTTCTTGCGTGCCTTGCGCGGATGGTCGGACATCGAGAGGCCGTCGACGAGAATGTTGCCCTTGGACGGATTCAAGTACCCGGTGATCATCCTCATCGTGGTCGTTTTGCCTGCGCCGTTGGGCCCGAGGAAGCCGACAATTTCGCCTCGATCCATCGAGAAATCGATGTTATTGACGCCCCGCTGGTTCTGGTACATCTTGCTTACTTTCTTTACTTCAAGCACATAACACCCTCCATTCGCGGTGGTTTACCAATTGTGAAAACGCATAATAAAGCTTTGGAAAAGCGGGCGTCCAGCCCGCAAACGGCCCATTGGTGAACCGTGGGTGAATCATCATTTAAGATAAGCGCTTAAACATAACGCCACCTTAATTTAGTCTGAAAATTTGCTTAAAAAAATGTGTCTAAATCGTGAACGCACATGACTGCGGCTTGAAGGGGCTTACAGCCCGGGTCAACGCGACTATTTTACAGTATTGGGGCGGGTGTGACAAGTTATATGATCCTGCAATCAAATAAACGAAATTTCCCCGGTATCTTTTCCATCTGTAATAAAATTCAGCAGTTGGCTTCCCTCTTCCATTAATGCGTTGCGATCCTCCGTACGAATCTTATGGAAGAGTTCGATCATGAGCCTTACAATTCTTTTTTCTTTCTTTATCGACCATACTCCGGATACAAAGCCATCAATAAGAAGAGTCGGCTTGATGATCCCGTTCTTCGTAACAGTTCGTTTCCCCGATCGTCGTGGAAAAAGATAAGTTTCGGCCGAAGTTGCTCTATGATTTCATTTAGCCGAGTGAGACCCGACCACACCTGTATGTCCTGGATCGTGGCGGGTCCGAAAGCGGCCAGATAACGCATGATCAAATCTTCAATTGTCCATTGGGTGAACGGCAAAGTGCCTATCCAAGCTTCAATCGTTGTATGGACTGCTTGCCCGCTTTTGCCCCATATCCCACGCGGAGGCACTTGCACGAGCGGGACCAAGACCCGGACGGCAGCTGCGAGAGCTGCCGATTCAACTTGCGGCCATTGCTTGTTTAGCCGTTCGCCTAATTCGCTGAATGTTAGCGGCTTTGTTTCAACCAATGCGCGTCCCGCTTCGGCAACAGCGTGAGTATCCACATCGGTCATGTATTTGCCGAATGAATGTTTCAAGACACTTTCTTGCACAGTTTGCACTAAAGAACGCAGACCCATACTATCCCGGGATGATGCCAAATGGATGGTAGAGCGCATCAGAGCGAGACGTATGGCCTGTTTTTCCAGAATCACACGGGAGAGATCCTCCGGGCGAAATCCTGCAATTCGTGTCCAGAGACCAAAATACGGGGATTGGGGATCTTGCGCCTGCATCCCGACAAGATGCTCGATAACATCCAGCACGGGCAGATTTACTCGAGTCAGCAACATCTGTCTGGCTAGCAAAGCGCGATTCAAGGCTCGATTGCTGAGGGTCGGAGGGGTTCTAGACAAACATAGTTCTCCTTCGTCGGTGATTGCTGGAAATATTAGGCGCTTAACCTGGATTTCCACATACGATATAGACCGATGACTAAAAAGCTGAAGGCAATAATCTTGAAAATATATCCGACCGAATTATTTGCGTAAGAAATTAGCGCGATCACCCCACCTAAAGTCATTCCCATCGGTGAAGGATCAGTAGCATGATCAACATAATTTTTAATTAATGGTGGAGCAGCCACTGAATAAATCAGCGAATAAATCTTATCAATTATGATAAAAAGAAAGAAGTAGTACCCCCCGGAAAATGAATGTCTCTTGCAATGAATAAGTCCAAATATTAATAGTGCTGAAAATACGACAATACACATCACATCAAAAAACATCATAAAATAAACCAAAACATCATCTCATTTCTTTATCCATGTTACTGGACTCCATATAAAATATGGATCCGGATAAACTTCCCCCCACAAGAATTAACTTAATATCCAACGAAAAGCTTTAGTTAATTAGTTAAACTGTGTGTTAAGAAGATCTTTCAAAACTTCCGGAGTCAGTCCCTCCCCCGCATCAGACACCCGCGGAGACATGTCGACAGTCCGGCCGTCCAGCACGGAGGGATCTGCGCCTACCCCCATGAGCCACTGCTTATATAGATCATGCAAAAGTCGGCGTGCTGTCGCCGGGCTGTCCACGCCCTCCTTGTTTTTGACAGGGGCGAACTCTTCCTCTCTTCGTATTTTCAACACCGTCATACGATCAGCAAGCGGGAAAAA
>JAJFMO010000459.1 GCA_020697475.1 Paenibacillaceae bacterium
GGGGCAGACTAGGGTGAAGTTACCGGAATCGACTAAATTTACCTTATAAAAAAGACACAGGGGGAATCAATGTTGTTGAAAAAAATAGGGTCATGGCTATTAGCCGGAACGCTTTTGGTTGGTCTGGCAGCAGGATGCGGCACAAAAGCGCCGGGTGCGGGCAACAGTAACGGCAACGGGGCGGCGCAGGAGAAACATGAACCGATTACACTTACGATGTACCAATACGGCAACGCGCTGACCGACGCCGATTACCAGAAGCTGTTCGAGGCTCCGGTGAAGGCCAAATTTCCGTACATTACGCTCAATCTGATCAAGGCGGGACCGGGGACAAATCCCCCGGATATCATTGCATCCGGGCAGTTGCCGGATATCCTGTTCTCATCCAACCCGAAAATAAACGAGCTGAACGAGCTGGGGTTACTGGCTGATTTAAATCCGTTGATCAAGCAGAATAATACGGATATCGGGCGATTCGAGCCGGTGCTCGTCGATGCGATCAAGCAATACGCCAAGGGCGGGGAACTGTACGCTCTGCCGTTCTCGCGCAACTTTACGCCGTTGTTCTATAACAAGGATATTTTCGATAAATTCGGGGTCGCTTATCCGAAGGACGGGATGACGACAGACGACGTGTTGGCTTTGGCGCAGAAGGTGACCCGCACGGACAACGGGGTCGCTTACCTCGGCTTCGACTTCGGGCAAGTGCCGCAGGCGATGGGCACCGCCTTGTCGCTCAACCTGGTGGATCCGAAGACCTCGAAGGCTTCCATTGACACGGACGGTTGGAAAAAGGTATTCACCTTCATGCAGAAAGTGTACACCATCCCCGGCAATATGCCCGAACAATCGTTGTTCACAGCGCTTGGTAAAATCCGAACGGAATTCACCGACGGCAAGCTGGCGATGTTCGTCGACAAGGGCAACGGGATGGTGCCTCTGTTGCAAGGGTTGGAAGACAACAACAAGCCGTTGAACTGGGATATGGCCACGATGCCGAACTTCCCCGAGGCGGTCGGGAAGGAGGAAGGGGTCGACATCCACTTGTTCGAGGTGTGTTCCAAGACGAAGTACCCTGCTGAAGCGTTCAAGGTGATCGATTATTTGACTTCCAAGGACGTCGAAATGATCGCAAGCAAAGGCGGGCGCGTGTCTTCTCTCACCGATGCGGAGGTCAGCAAAAGTTACGGGGCGGAGCTCTCCACATTGAAAGGCAAGCATCTTGACGCGATTTTCAAGGTCAAACCGTCGAAGCTGCAATATCCGTCGGAGTTCAACGATGTGGTTCAGCCTACGCTTGTAGCGGCCTTCAAGGACGTGATTCTGAACGGCAAGGACATTAACACGGCGCTCAGGGAAGCGCAGGACGCCGCAGACAAGGCGATCGCGGAGAAGAAGGCTCAGTAGGTGTTGGTAGCTCAGGAGTCGATTGCGGCTCAAAACTCAAAAGGCTCCAAGTCCGTGTTGCGGATTTGGAGCCTTTTGAGTTCTTCACCCGCGCATGTGCGACCTGTACTGCCCGGGGGTGAGTCCGATATGCCGCCTGAACATGCGGTGGAAGTGGGACAAGCTCTGGAAGCCGCACTGTTCTGCGATGGAAGAGATGGAGCCGTCGCCTTGCTTAAGCAAGTCCTTAGCTTGCAGAATCCGCTTAGTCAGTAAATATTCGGTGACCTGGAAGCCGGTCAGCTTCTTGAACACTCGGCTGAAGTGGGCTGGGCTGACCAACGCTTGCTCTGCCAGACAAGGCAAAGACAAATCCTCATGAAGCCGGCTGTCGATATAGGTGAGAATATCTTTCATCCAGATATGGCTTTTCGATTGTTTGACTGTTGGTCCCGACGCTTCTTGCACTCGAATTTGCAACAATTCCATCAATAGCTGATGCAAGAGGTTCAATGCCCGGAACCGATAGCCGGCCGTCATGGCCGCCAGCTCATGCTGAATCCCCGATAAATATTGTTCAATCACCCCGCCTTGTTGCGCATGGAGCGCGAAGCGGTACTTTTCATCCCGCTCGCACTGATGGAAAGCATCCAAATAACCGAACGATTCTCCCAAGGCAATGTCGTGAACCAGAGCAGGATCGAATAATAAAACACTGGAGTAATGGGGCAAACGTTGGCCGGGCGCCGATCGGTGTATCGTTCCGCCAGGGATGATGAAGATATCGTTCTGCTGGATGTCATAGAAATTTTGATTAATAAAAAAGGTGCCGCCCACGTCGATATGGATAAATACAATTTCGTGCCAATGATGAAAATGGTAACCTTTTCTTTCCGGAGCCGGTCGGCCTCGTTTGCCGTTGAAAGGCGTCCCTTTGTAATAGAGGAAGAAAGGGAATTGTGGATCGTGATCGGGAATTTTCTGAAACGCCGTCAAAAAGTCCACCTTCTCAGCCCATCGTTTCCTCCCATTATATCAAACATGCCGGGGAAAATATCATCAAAGAGCATAGTAAGCGCATAAAAAGCAAACATCCAAATCGGCTTGACCATTACAATAAGAGTAGATTCTGGAGGCAATTCAATCGTATGGGAGGGTTTGGAACAGTGGCGAACAAGACAGGACTGCAAGCGATTGTGCTCATATTTCTCATCATCGTTGTCGCGGGTTGCGGCAATGCGGCGAATGAAAGCGCTGAGAATGGGGAGACGGCTGCGGCGGTTTCACCAAGTGCGGCGAAGGCGGAACCGGTCACTTTGACGTTTTTCCCTCAGACAGGGATTACACAGACGCAATTCCAGAACTTTTTTATCGACCCGGTCAAGAAGAAATATCCGAACATCACATTACAATTGCTGCAAAAAACGGATACGATCAAGTCGCCCGAAGATTTGTTGAGCGCTGGTTATCCGGACATTGTACTCGCGGGGTACGGATATACGGCCAACATCGAACAGATGAAGGTCGGCCTGGACTTGACGCCGTACATGAAGAAATACAAGATCGATGAGAACCAATTCGTGGAGGAAGCGGTCCATACGATCAAATCGTACTCCCCGAACAAGGTGATGTACGGACTGCCTTATGCGATTAACTATGCGGTAACTTTTTACAATAAAGATATTTTTGATAAATTCGGAGTGTCCTATCCGACGGACGGAATGACTTGGGACGATGCGGTGAATTTGGCCAGAAAAGTAAATCGAGCGGACGGCGGGATCCAGTACCGGGGAATTGACCCGGGAAACCCCAGGTTTGTGGAAGCTTCCGTCGGTTTGGGATATGTGGATCCGAAGACGAATAAAGCCGCGGTGAATACCGATGGTTGGAAAAGGATCATGAATCTGTTAAGTTCAATATACAGTCTTCCCAATTTTGTCGATGGCCAGAAATACGATTTCGGCACGAACGCTTTCGTCAAAGACAGAACGCTCGCCATGTATCCTGCGTGGAGCGATATTCTTGGTTCTCTGGAAGATTTGGAGAATTCGGGCAATCCGTTGAACTGGGACATGGCGACAATGCCTGATTTTCCGGATCAAATGGGGATGGGGAGGAATGCCGGCGCGCATACCCTCTACGTCGCCAATGTGAGCAAGCATAAGGAAGAAGCGTTCGAGGTACTCTCCGTTGTTACCAGTCCGGAGGTACAAGCGATTGTGAACCGCAGTGGAAGGTTGTCCAGCTTGAAGCCGACCGATCAGATCAAGAAGGAATACGGCATGGATCTGAAGACGATGAAAGGCAAGCATAAGGAAGCGATTTTCAAAATGACACCAACTCCCCTAAAACCGACCTTATACGATAACTATGTGTTTCCCGTATTAAATG
>JAJFMO010000460.1 GCA_020697475.1 Paenibacillaceae bacterium
GTGCGAGGCGTTCCGAGCAGAACTACCTGGCCGAATTGAGCCGCGGCAGTCATCGCTTGGCGGATGACGGCGCTGTGTCCGACGGCATCGACCGTCACGGCGCACATGTCTCCCCCGGTAATTGCACGGATCCGTTCATTCACTTCCTCCGGCGTGCCGTGCACCGTACGCGAAATTCCGCACGCTTCGGCCAGCTCGCGTCGCTTGGCGGCCGGATCGACGCCGATCACGCGGCAGCCCATAATGCGGTAAGCTTGCGCGGCGAAGTTGCCGACAAGCCCGAGACCGAACACGGCAACCCAGCCGTTGCGGGGAATGTCGGTGACGTGCAGCGCTGTAGCGGAAATACTGGCCAACCGGGTCGCGGCGGCCACAGAAGCGTCCATGCCTTCCGGAACCTGCACGATCATCCCGCTCTCCTTGGCAAGATTGATCGTGCTGTGCTTGCCGTGCAGAAACACCCGTGTTCCCGGCTTGAAGGCCCGCACCTCGCGCCCGACGGTCCGGATGGTGCCGACACAGGCGTAGCCGGCTTTCCACGGGTAAGCGTTCCAGGATCCCGGTTCATAAACCTTCGGCGTCTTAGCCGTCAATATAGCCAGTTCCGTCCCCGAACTGATGAAGGAAGCTTCCGTTTCGATCAGCAATTCTTGCCCGCCCAGCTGCCCCTCGTCCCAACTACGTTCTTGAAGTTCGATCCGCTCTTTTTCGACAAATACGATTTGTTTCCCATTGATTACTCCCATGTTCCCGCCTCCAACAAAGTTTGTTCACGCGTTCAGACTGCCAAAAAATTCACCGTTCATCGCCAGTGCGGCCGCCCCGATTACTCCGATTTCCCTTCCTAGCGTAGAAGCCGCGATCTCGACCGGGGATCGGCGAACAGCGACCGATCTTTCATGCACAACCTTGCGAATTTCGCCGAGCAGCGGCAACTCCTCCGAAGCGAGACGTCCTCCGACGACAATTCGCTTGACGTGCAGCATGTTCAACAACGAGACAAGCGCTTTGCCGATCATTCGGCCCACTTCTTGCAGGTGCACGACCACTTGTGGTTCGCGCGCCCGATATTTAGCCAACAACTCTTCGACGTGAGACAGCCCGAGCGTCTCCAATATCGCCGATTCCGACGCGTACCGCTCCAGACACCCTCTGCCGCCGCACCAGCAAGGATTGCCGTCGGGGAGGTAAGTCATATGCCCAAAGCCAAATTCCCCCGTCTCCGTATACCCGCTGCGAAAGAGGGTGTCGTTCACGACTAAGCCGGAGCCGATGCCCGTTCCGATAAACACGGACAAAAAATCGGTCACATCTTTACACTCGCCATACATTTTCTCGCCGAGCGCCATGGCGCGCACGTTGTTATCAACGTATGCGGGCAGTCCGGTACGCACCGTCAGCCATGCCGCAAGCTGGATATCGGACCAGCCGGAGTGAATCCAATTGACTTCCCCCGTTCGAAAACTGACGAATCCGAATACACCGACCCCGATCGCCCGGAATGAACGGCCGGGTCGATCGGCTAGGTAGCTTCCCAGCCGCTCATGCAGAAGCTGGAGGAACTGCTCTTCCGGCAATGGCGGGAAATCATGGCTTTCCGGGTCCTCAACGATTCCTTTCATGTTCACCGAACCGATTTCCAGGCGCCGCCGGCTGATGTTCACTCCGAGCACCCAACATGCATCCGCATTCAACTCCATACCGATTCGTCTCCGGCCGGTACCGAATGCGTTCGACAAGCTGCCTGTCTCGACAATGAGACGGTCAGCCATCAATTCGCGTGTAATGTTGGTGATCGTGGCCGGCGTGAGCTTCGTCAGCTCGGCAATCTCGTGCCTCGAGATCGACGAATGGCGAAATAACATCTGCAGCACCAGGCTGCGGTTCATCTGTTTTGTGCGGGCGGTATTATGACCAAGTTTCTTCAAAGGTTCACCTTCTTCCCTTTATTATAAAACTTATTTTACATTAGTTAATTCATTGAATTAAAAAACTAGACAAACTTATAAGATTATTACGCACCTTATCCGGTTCACTACTAATCGCCTTGAATTACGGATTGGATATAATCGAGATCGCGTTTCACCATCCGGTCGTAATCGTAGCCTTCCCGCTTGCGTCCGTGTGAAGGGTTCAAACAAATAACCGGACTGATTCCGTCGCGGACTACCTCACGTGTCATTTCAGCTACCGGCCAAGTGGCGTGCTCGAGCGTCGACTTCCACAAGAGGCGGCCGTCCTCTCCCGCTACTCCACCTTTCAGGTGGAAGTACCCGATAAGCGGTTTCAAGCTGCGATAGGCTTCCACTGACGGAAAGGTTCCCATCTGCCATAAATTTTGCACATCGTAAGTAAAGTACACGGATGACGGGCGATCCAAGACAGTAAAAAAATCGATGATTTCCTGGGGAGTGGAAAAAATATTGCGCTCGCACTCATTCTCGATCGTCACCTGAAAGCCTTCGGCGTTGATCCGATCGACGGTTTCTTGCATCATCGGGATGAGCCAAGGAAACTTGCCGAGGATGCGTCCGACGCTGTCGGTCTTGCTTCCGGCACGATCCATTCGCGGGGATAGCAGTCGAATGACGGTTGGATGAAGAATGCGTGAGGTTTCCAACGTTCTCTCGATCCGTGAATAATGGGTATCCCGGAAGTGGCTTTCCCCTCGCTCCAGATCGTCATGGAACAGGTCTGTCGACATACAATGTACCGACAAACCTCTTGCTTCGATGGCGCGTGCGGCTGACTCGGCCTCTTCCTTGGACAGTTCGAGCAGCGACTTGCCCCAAATCCGATCCTTTAGATCGAGAACTTCGATTCCCCAAGCTGCTTGAGTGTCCAGCGATTGAATAAAATCGGGATTCGCCATCGAGTTCAGCATCGTCAGTTTCGTCATTGAGAAGTCTCCTCACTGCTTCAATTAAGTTTATTATAATTCAACTATGTTGAATGTCAATAATTAAAATATAAAAAAAAGAACGCCGGTTAGCGCCCCCTTTAATCTTCTTTATTCATTATTACATGGCTATTTTTTGTCTTCGTTGCTTTCAGATTCGGCAAAAACAGCCAAGTATTTGACTTCGTCGGTAACAGGAATCAATAAATGCTCTTCCAGCGAATTAAAATAGATACTGTCTCCCGGCAATAGAGTGTACTCCCCTTCGCCCACTTTGTACTTCATCTCCCCTTCCAGCATGTAAATGAATTCGTGGCCGGTATGGGAAAATAAATGTTGCTTGATCTCATCCTTGCGTGCATGGAACAGGAACGGCTGCATGAGCTTATCCTTCCATTCCGTGGCAAAAGTATAGAAAGAATAGCCTTTGTTCGTGGAAATCATATTCCTCTCTATCGCTTCTTTCTTCGTTAAGACGGTGCCGGAGTGCTCATTCTCGCCCAGCAGATCGGACACCCGAACGCCCAAGACGTTCGCGATTTTCACCAGCGTGGAGATCGGGGGAGTCGTCTTGCCGTTCTCAATTTTGGAAAGAAGGCTGTTGGAAAATCCGCAAACTTGCGCAATTTCCGTCAGTGTCCTTCGTTGTGTCTTGCGAAAGTACCGGATCCGTTTGCCCAGCTCCATCTTCAGCGACCTCATTTAAGCAATTTTGACTATAACTATAATTCAACCGCTTTAGAAGATCAACCAGGCCCAGGTCAATCGGAAGATTGCCATATAATGCTGTCAGTTAAACTAACAATCAAAGACAGTCCGGGACGCCTAGGCAAAGCAACAATAATTAGAAAAAAATCAGAGCATGGTATTGTGTAATG
>JAJFMO010000461.1 GCA_020697475.1 Paenibacillaceae bacterium
TCAACGCGGTGTACGTGTACGGCGAGGCGGTCGGCGAGACGATGTTTTACGGCCCGGGAGCGGGCGAGTTGCCGACGGCGACGTCAATCGTGTCCGACTTGATCGCGGTGGTCAAGAATCTCAAGCTTGGCGTGGGTGGCCGAAGTGGATTCATGGCGTATAAGGAGAAGAAGCTGAAGACTGACGAGCAGATCGTGTCCAAAAACTTCATCCTGCTGCACGTGGAGGATAAAGCGGGTGTGCTGGCGCGGATTACGCAAGTGTTCGCAGATCACGAGGTTAGCCTGGCGTCGGTGCTGCAGCACCCGAATGCGAGCAATCCGAAGGCGGAAATCATTATTATTACTCACGACGCGACGCAGGCCAACATCAAGCGGGTGCTGGATGAATTTGCCCGGCTCGACGTGATTCATTCCATTAAAAGTGTGTATCGCGTGGAAGAATAACGAAGGAAATTTTTTGCGATAAAAAAGGAGACGGAAAACGCCATGAGGTACATGGGATTATTGCAAACTTACAAACAGTATTTGCCGGTCACGGACAAGACGCCGATGATCACGCTGCAGGAGGGCAACACGCCGCTGATCCATGCGGACAAGCTGTCGGAGCAGCTGAAGCTCGACATCTACTTTAAATATGAAGGATTGAATCCGACCGGGTCGTTCAAAGACCGCGGCATGGTGATGGCGGTGGCCAAAGCGAAGGAAGAGGGCAGCCGCACGATCATGTGCGCCTCGACCGGCAATACGTCGGCAGCGGCGGCAGCCTATGCGGCACGCGGGGATCTGAAGTGCATCGTGCTGATCCCCAACAACAACATCGCGCTTGGCAAGCTGGCGCAGGCGATCATATACGGCGCGAAGGTGATCGCCATCGACGGCAATTTCGACAGGGCGCTGGAAATCGTGCGGGAAATTACCGCGAAGCACCCGATCACGCTCGTCAACTCGGTTAACCCTTACCGCATTGAAGGGCAGAAGACGGCGGCGTTCGAGGTGAGCGAGCAGTTGGGGCAAGCGCCGGATTATTTGGCGATTCCGGTGGGGAATGCGGGCAACATCACCGCGTACTGGAAAGGCTTCAAGCAATACCATGAAGCGGGCAAAATCTCTTCACTGCCGAAGATGATCGGCTTCGAGGCGGAAGGCGCAATGGCGATCGTCAAGGGCGAGCCGATCAAAGATCCGGAGACGATAGCGACGGCGATCCGCATTGGCAACCCGGCGAGCTGGGACGGCGCGGTCAACGCCTATAAGGAGTCCGGCGGGCAGATCAATTTCGTTACGGATGATGAGATCCTGCATGCGTATCGGACGATTGCCGCCACGGAAGGCGTGTTCGCCGAGCCGGCATCTGCAGCATCGATCGCTGGAGTAATGAAGCTGAATAAGCAAGGCTATTTCCGCGGCGGGGAAAAGGTCGTTTGCGTGCTGACCGGCCACGGGCTGAAAGATCCGAACATCGCGATCAAGAGTGTGAAGGCCGAGCCGGTCGTCGTGAGTGATAGCGAGCAGGCTGTGATGGACGCGATCAGCAAGCTGGGCGAATAGGTGTGGTGTTCAGCCGCGTAGAAACGAACGGGGAAGTAGGTTACTTAGGTGAGCGAGTTTAGTCAAAAATTGGGGAATTCTATAATAGGAAGCGCAAGTCCGCAAGTGATCGTCAAAGTTCCGGGAAGTACGGCCAATCTTGGGCCTGGCTTCGATACGCTGGGGATGGCGCTGAACCTGTATGCATGGATTGGGATGACCCTGTCTGAGCGCGAAACGGAGATCCACCTGCACGGGGAGCAGATGGACGGCATTCCTCGCGACAAGTCGAACCTCATCTACAAGGTGGCGCAGATGGTGTTCGCCGAGGCCGGGGTATCGCATCCGGAGCTGGATATCGAGATGCACAGCGACATTCCGCTGGCGCGCGGACTCGGCAGCAGCGCCTCGGCGATCGTCGGCGCGCTCGTTGCGGCCAACGCCCTCATCGGCGAGCCGCTCACTGTCGACGACTTGTTCCAGCTCGCAACACGGCTGGAGAAGCACCCCGACAACGTCGGCGCCTCGCTCTACGGCGGGCTGATCGCCGCTTGCTGGGACGGGGAGTCGCCGGCGGACATCGTGCGGATCGAACCGCCCGAGCGGCTGAAGGTGCTGGTCGCGATCCCCGACTTCGGGCTGCTCGGCGACGGCGCCAAAACCGAGCGCGTCCGGCACATCCTGCCGGCGCAAGTTCCAATGCGCGACGCTGTCTTCAACGTCGGGCGCTCGTCGATGCTGGTGGCGGCGCTGTGCCAGGGCCGCCTCGACCTCTTGGCGCGCGCGATGCGCGACGCGCTGCACCAACCGTACCGTGCCGCGCTCATCCCCGGCATGGAGACGATCCTGCGCGAGGCGACGGATCACGGCGCCTTGGGCGTTGCCTTAAGCGGCGCCGGGCCGACGCTGCTCGCGCTCGTCGACGGCGCGGCCGGGCCGCCCGCCGCGCTCGACGCCTTCTTGCGCGAGACGCTGCGCAAGGAAGGCATCGCCGCCGAGACGATGCTGCTCGCTCCCGCCGCTCACGGCGCGCAAATATTGACAGCCGCTGACGTAAGGTGTACATTTTTAGAAAAAATTAAAGGAGAGGTCCGGGCATGACGAAAGCGGCTTTATTAGGCCCCGGCACTTTTTCCGAAGAAGCGGTGCGGCATGTGTTCGGCGATCGCTTCGATTATGTGCCCTGCAAGCATATTACGGATGTGCTGATGTCCACCGTGAACGGGCAGACCGACGTCAGTGTCGTTCCTGTAGAGAACACCATTGAAGGTTCGGTCAATTTGCATTTGGACTTGCTCGTCCACGAGGTTGACTTGCCGATTCGCGCGGAATGGGCGTACCCGATCGAGATGAATTTGATCGGCCTGCGCCGGTCTGGCGACACCGATTCCACCGATTTGTCACAAATCACGAAAGTATACACCTACCCGATCGCTATCGCGCAATGCCGGCAATTTCTAAACAAGCATCTGCCGAACGTCGAGTACGGTGACGCCGCTTCGACAGCGGACGGGGTGCGAATCGTCAAGGAACTGAACGATCCCCAAGTGGCGGCGATTGCTCCTGCAGCTGCGGCTAAACTATACGAAGCGGACATTCTGGCCCGCAACATTCAAGATCATCAGAACAATTATACTCGGTTCATTCTGGTCGGGAAGGAACCTTCAAACTTGCCGGAATCGGACTTTCACAAGACGACGGTGCTGGTTACGTTGCCTGAGGATTACCCGGGGGCGCTGCACCAGGTGCTGTCCGCTTTCGCGTGGCGGCGTATCAACTTGTCGAAGATCGAGTCGCGGCCGACGAAGAAGAAGTTGGGCAGTTACTTTTTTTACATCGATATTGAAGCTTCATTAAACTCGGTATTGCTTCCTGCGGCCATCGAGGAAATTCGGGCGATCGGCTGCCAGGTTCGCATCATGGGCACTTACCCAAGTTATACGAGTAATAAGGAAAATTCGGAGGTGTAATGAGGAATGCCGCAAGTGATTTATTTGAATGGGGAATACGTCGCCAAGGAGCAGGCGAAAGTTTCGGTATACGATCACGGATTTCTGTACGGGGACGGGATTTTCGAAGGGATACGGATTTATAACGGGAACATCTTCAAATGCAAGGAACACCTGAACCGGCTGTACGATTCGGCCAAATCGATCATGCTGGCAATTCCTCTCTCTTACGAGGAGATGGAGCAGGCGCTGGTGGAGACGATTCGACGCAACGGCTTGCGCGACGGCT
>JAJFMO010000462.1 GCA_020697475.1 Paenibacillaceae bacterium
CGCAGCGGCGAATGTTGCCGAGGATTGCAAAATTTCCCAGAGTCGTTGACGGTCGTTGCCCGCTCATATATCATTACGTCATGATGTTAGAAGGCAATTGATGATGCGAAAGCGAGGATAGCTATGAAGCGAACCATTCATTTCTTTCGAGGGACGGCGATTCTATTACTCAGCATCATGGTTTTAGCGGGTTGTTGGCTGCAAAAGGACGATCCGGAAAGCGCATACGCTTGCGAACCGGCAACCAACTCGGTCGCCTCCCCCGCCAACGAATCCAAAACAACGATTAATTGGGAGAAGGAACTTACGATGATCAAGCAATCGAACGAAAGCAAGGCGAACGTTGTGGATTTATCGATTGAATTCGGTCCGTACGGCGATTGGGACGGTAAAATTTCGTTGACCGGCGGCACCATTAAACAGGCTGCGGCAATCGACTTCGAGCCCGGAAGCGGGATCGTGGACAAAGGCGACGATTTCGTGACGATCCAAGGAAAGACGGACTACGGGATGAATGGCGTTCGTCTGCTCGCTACTATCAGCCCCGACGCCAAGCTCAACGTTCATTTGGCCAGCATAAGCATGGATGTGGCAGTCAGTGACGTGTTGAAGAGCGGTACAATTTCCCGCACGGCGAAGGGGAAGGATAACTACCCGAACATCGGGATCGCGGTGCGGCGTTCCGACTATAAGGCGCAACGTTACAACGAACAACCCTACGATATGCCAGCTGCAAAATATACTGCGGCGGCGCCGCGCCATGTCATTTTCATCCCCGGAAACGGAACTGAACTCGGCAACGAGCGACATTCGCTCGAAATCGAACTTGACCGGACGAGCCCGGAACAAATCGACTATCGGCGGCTGACTTCCCGTTCCAGCGATCGGTTGTGTCTGCAAATATTCACAGGAAATCCGGATGACGAGAAAGATGGCAAAAATGGGTTTTCGATCAAACAAGTTACTTTCCAAAGGGAGAAGCAGCTTGTCCAAGGCGCCCCCGCATCTTCCATCTACCTGGATGTGCCGGCGTTCATCGGATACTACGATGTGAAAGTCGGCAAAGGAGACAATTGGCTTCAACTGCAAGTACCGGCTACGTCGATCATTCTGGACGGTCCGAAAATGATGCTGAACGGCGATCCGTTCCTGGCCAAAGGAACGCTGATCCAGTGGGGCAATTGGAACACCGATGTCCAGCCGGCGGACACGACATCGTTCCTGATGAAAAACATGGGAATCAACACGGTGTCCTCCCCGCCTTCTTCCTATTACGAACCATGGGGATATGCCTCCATTCGACGGACGGAACCGTTGACGATTGCAAAGAAGACGGTGCAGGAAGATTCCGTTGAGAAGTTTCTTACGACCCGGGACGAATTGGTCGGTAAAGTGCCTGCCTCCTACAGGGAGTACATTTCTTCCCCAATGGATTTGGCGACGTTCTTCTCGAACGAGACGACCAATCGGGGCAACGCCTGGACCAATTATTTGAGCCCGAATGACCAATTCGCGAGGCTCGATTCGTATCTGGCCTATATGTACAATGCGGCGAAGAAAGTGTCCCCGATGATGCCGGTGTCTTACGCCAACCACATGCCGTGGTATCGACCGATATCGTGGCTCGATATGATTATGTACAACTCCTACTATACGAAAGATCGCTATCCGCTCCCATTGAGCGAGTATGCCAAGTGGCAAGGGTTCCCGGAGAAGCCGATCTACCACAAGGAGTACGGGTCGAACACTTATCTCGACGAAATCTACCAAGGCGGACGCAACAACCCCGTGTTCGGCAAAATCCGCGAATGGGCGATGGATAAGCGCTGGCAGGAATATATGAGCATCGGGAGTTTGGGCGGAGGTGTATACGATAATTTCGATTATAAGGTACAAAAAGTTAACGATGGCAATACCACCAGTTTCGGCATCTTCACGCAAGACCAGGAACCGAAGCAAGCAGCTTACACCATTTGGCGAGATTATACCGATCTGGTTTTCCACGAAGGCGGCATTGTTGAGAATCGGAGAGAATATCGTTGCGTCATGTGAATCTGATGATCTATGGCGAGGATGGACAGCAGCTGGAACAGATCGACGTCCTGGAGCCCGGACAGAATAAACAGTTGCAGTTGCCGGATCGCTTCTATTGGACGGCCCAGTTCTCCACACACGGCGGACTGTTGAATCAACAATCGGGCGCTTGGCCGGACGATCTTTTTCGCCGGATGTTCGATACTCTGTTGCCGGCGGATGAGAGTTTACGGTTCACGCGGGAATTGCTGGCGTCGGATGTTATCGGCTGGGACGGCGCGACAGACGATTATTTGATGGGCAAGTTTGAACAGAACAATGTGATCGCAGTTGCTTTCCGGAAAGCTCCGGGGGAATATTATTTGACAGCTTGGGTGCAAAAGGATCCAAATGCGGGGGCAGGCAAAAAGTCGGAGACGCATTCGCTGACGTTTTTCGATACGGGAGACGTTCGTGCGCTTGACGACACTACCGGCGCGCCTTTGGATGGCGGTGTGAAGTACGAAGAGAAGGACGGCAAGTTGGTCTTTCGTGATTTGGAGCTTCCGTTGATCGGCCGATCGATCTCGCAGCGGAGTAAAACGCCGATCAAGCTGCCGGTCTTCCAAGTGAGCAAGTCCGGGTTTGCGGAGTTGGCTGCAGGGGGTGTTTCGCCGGCAGACGCGCCGGATCAATTCCAGCTTTGGCATGACGGAACGGCTTCTCTGGGGGATGGGCAGACGGAGGCGGTCGGCCAGCGGTTCGGCAGTTTGCGCGGCAATTTGCGCTCCGTCACAGTGATGCCGCTTGCCGATACCGGCAGCCCGAAGGGCGACGTCCGCGTCGTTCTGTACGCTGCGGGGGAGGACGGCATGCCTGCGGAGACGATCGCGGAACGTGCCGTCAACGCGGCCCTGTGGCAGCAGAGCGCCGGCAAGCCGCTGACGATCGACTTCGGGGCGGCGTTGGCCGAAGGGCGCTCATATATCGTCACGCTGGCGTCGGCTGGCGACCCAGCGAATCATCGCAACGTCGCCGTATCTGGGACAGGCGGGGTCGCGATTACGCCCAGCTACGGAGGCGGTGCGGCGCTTATATTGAGGGGCGGCCAGTGGCAAGTGTTGGCGAGTGGGAAAGAAAGTTTGTTTTTCGTCACGACAGCGGATGTTGAGAAGTAACTGGACACCCCCACCCCTCGCTGCGTCTAACCGCCATAGAAGCAGCTGAAGGGCTTGGAGCGCGTCTTAGGACCTGTAACGGCCACAGCCGCAGCTTAGAAGCCAAATGGATGCGGAAAACGGGGAATGTCGAGCTGTAAGCTGCTCTGGCGGCCGTAAGAGGCGGGGAAGCCATATTTTTCGCCGCTAAGCGTCTCTCATGGCCGGTAACACATGGAGGAGACTTGCTCCGATGCTGATTCAGGTACTTTAAAAGCGGCGGGATCGGGTGAGTTGTTTCGTTAACGGAGACAGCAAGGTTTCAGGTAACACGAAAGGGGGTGAGCTCAGGCTCACCCCCTTTTGTGTTCCACCAGCCTCCAGACCTCGGCGCCGAATGCCCCAACGCCCATTAGCCAGCCCAAACTTACATTAATGCTCCGTCCAGCTGGCCAAGTACGCTTCCTGCTGCGGGCTCAAGCGATCGATGCCGATCCCGAGCGAATCGAGTTTGAATCGCGCCACCTGCTCGTCCAGCGCATATGGCACGTTGACAACGGAAGGACCGATCTCTTTATATTGGTCGTTCACATA
>JAJFMO010000463.1 GCA_020697475.1 Paenibacillaceae bacterium
AGCGCAGAGGTTCGGGCCGCGTCGGCGATCGATATCGCGCTGTGGGATATTTTCGGGCAGGTGACCAAGCAGCCCCTCTATCAACTGCTCGGCGGCAAAACCCACGACAAGCTGCGCCTGTACAACACTTGCGCCGGTTACGGCTATAACCGCAAGACGGCGTCACCTGACTTCAACTTGCACAGCACCGGAAATTTGCAGGCGATCTGGGGAGTCGGCGCGAACGAAGCCGGCCCTTACGAGGATCTCGAAGCTTTCCACCAGCGTCCCGCACAGTTGGCTCAAAGCTTGCTGTCCGAAGGCATCACGGCGATGAAGATCTGGCCGTTCGACCAGTTCGCGGAGCGCTACAACGGGCAGTGGATCGACAACGAAGATTTGGACAAAGGCGTACAAATATTCCGCGACATTCGCGAAGCCGTCGGCAACAAGATGGAGATCGCACTCGAGCTGCATCTGAAGTGGTCGCTGCCTGCGGCCAAGCGGATTGCAGCGGCGGTGGAAGCGTACGACCCGCTCTGGTTCGAAGACCCGATCAAGGTCGACAACCTCGACACGCTGCTCGAATTCAAGCGGAGCACCCGCGTGCCGGTGGCGGCCAGCGAACTGCTGGCTACGCGCAGGCAGTTTCTGCCGCTCTTAGAGAAGCGGGCCGCTGACTTCGTCATCGTCGACTTGGCGTGGTGCGGCGGAATCAGCGAAGCGAAAAAAATCGCGACGATGGCCGAAGCCCACCATCTCCCGGTGATGGCTCACGATTGCACCGGCCCCGTCGCGCTGATGGCGAACGTGCATTTTTCCACGAATATTCCGAATGCCTTCATGGTCGAGTTCGTCCGCGCCTACTACAGCAGCTGGTATCCGGAGATCGTCACCCAGTTGCCACCGGCCGGAAACGGGTGGATTCAACCGCCGGATGCGCCCGGCCTCGGCACGAAGCTCAGAAGTGAGTTCCTGCAAAGGCCGGACGTGCATGTTCGAAGTTCCGCTGTATAATGTGTACAATGGTCAAGAACAAATTAACCGATCTAGGTGGGTAAAAATGAGTTACAAAATTTTATTGTTCGATTTGGATGATACACTGTTGGATTTCGGTGCGAACGAAATGGATTCGTTAACCAAACTGTTCACCCAACACGGATATTCTTTTTCGGATGAGCTGTTTGGGATTTACGATGCCGTCAACAAACAGCTGTGGGCTGATTACGAAAATGGGAATATTGCGTTGGATGAAGTGTTAAATTCAAGGTTTTCTAAAACCATGCTGAAATTAGGCAAGATAGTGGATGGCACCGAATGGGAAAATCAATACCGGGAACTTCTGGGCAACGGAAGTCAACTAATCGACGGAGCGTTGGAATTGTGTCAGAGCTTATCCGTATCGCACAGGCTTTTTGTCATCACAAACGGTATTACAAAAACTCAGATAAAACGACTGAAGCAATCTGGCTTATATGAATTTTTCGAAGATATATTTGACTCCCAGAGCATCGGATTCCAGAAACCATCCAAACAATTTTTCAACTATGTGATGGCTCATATTGAAAATTTTCATGCGAGCGAAGCGTTAATTATCGGAGATTCCTTAAGCACCGATATCAAGGGCGGTATTCTGTCAGGGATTGATACTTGCTGGATCAAAAGAAACCCGCATCTCAGCTCTGCAGAATTTCAAAGTACATACACAATCACAAGTTTGGCGGAATTACGTGATATTTGTTCGTTGTAACATTCTTTCACGGATTCGCGGCGATATCCTGGTTCAGCAGCTCGTTCGCCTCGCGCAACGCTGAGTTGATGTCCGCCGAACCGTCGAGCACCTTCTTGATCGCATCGTTCAGCCGCTTGTTGCCCAAGTCATCGTATTTGGTCGGGAAACCGGGCATCGCCGTCGGTTTAGTGAAGAAACCCTCGATATGCTTGCCCTTCATCGAGCCAAGCTTGGCTCCAAATTGCTTCTGCAGCTCTTTGTCCTTCAGCACCGACGCGCGCCCGTTCTGTGCCGCTTCCAGCTGGTTCTCCTTCTTCAGCAACACCATGGCGGCGCGGAACGCCCAATCCTGCTTGCTGGAATTCACGTAGAAGCTAAGGCCGGAAACGTCGGTCACCGAAGCGTATTTGGAATTGCCATAGCTCGGGAACGTCGCGATATCGAAATTCATCGGCGTGCCCGCCTGGTAGAGCTTCTCGAATTCGCCGATCCGACCGACGTAGCTGGCCATCATGGCCAATACTTTGTCGGTTTCAAACATTTTGGGCATCCCCTGGCCATGGTTGTAGTTGCCGGGGATTTTCTGCAGCTTGTCATACGTCTGAAAGACAAGCTTCCAGTTGTCCGATTCCAGCAGCCCTTTGTGCGTGACCGGATCGGCAAGAGGTGTGCCGAGCCCGGATTCCATATTATGCACACCGCCGACAGCTATCCCGATATACTGCGTACCGGAATCGACGCGCGCTACTTTGCGGGCCAACTCGAACGTCTCGTCCCAGGTCATATTGTCTTTCGGGTAACCGACCCCGAACTTATCGAAAATATCTTTGTTGTAAAAATTCGCCGAGATCGAAGCCGACCAAAGTGGAAGCAGGAACATTTTCCCCTTGCCGCTGTAATAGTCGATCAGATCGGTGAAAGCGGAGTCAAACTGCGACAAATCGATGTTGTTTTTCTTCACCCAAGGCAAAATATCCACTGGCAACGAGTACTCCACGTCCCGCAGCATGGCACCGGAATTCATAAACGTAAAGTCGGGGTAATCTTTGGCGGTCAGAAGTTCCTCGACTTTGGCTGGATTCATTCTCACCAACTCGATGGAGACGTTCGGGTACACTTTCTGGATCGGGGCGACGATCAGGTTCTGAAACTCCTCGTCTGTCAGGCCTGCGCCGATCAGACCCATTTTTAAAGCCACTTTCTCATTCGGGTTAAAATCGTTCGCCGGCGCTTTCGAAGCGGCCGGAGTGCTGGCGGAAGGCGCTGCGTCACCGGACTTCGTCGTGCCGCTTGGTGCTGCCGAATTGCCGGAACCGGTCGTGCCGCCGCAAGCCGATACAAAAATCAGCGCAAAGCACAGTGGGACCATGAACAACAACCGCATAAAAACATCCCCTCGCATACCCTCATAATAGTGAACTAACACTAAAATTCGCTGGCGTTGGCCAAATGTCCGCCGTCCACGACCAGCGTCGAACCGGTGATGTATGATGCTTCGTCGGAGGCAAGAAACAAGAATGCGTTCGCCGCTTCCCGGATGGTACCCAACCGCCCGAGCGGAGTCCGCTCAGTCAGGTTCAACGTCTCTTTCTGCTTCAATTCGCGATCGAGCGGAGTGTCGATAAAGCCGGGGGCGACCGCGTTGACGCGAATTCCGTGCTTGGCCAGCTCAACGGAAAGCGATTGCGTGAGCAGCACGACCCCGCCTTTGGAAGCGTTGTAGTGTGTAAGCATGGAACTTGCGGCGAGACCATTCTTGGACGCCATGTTGACGATCGCCCCGCCCGTCCCCTGGTCGATCATCCAGCCGCTCACTTGCTGGCTGATCAGGAACATCGCCTTCAGGTTCACGTTCATCACCAGGTCCCAAGCCGACTCGGCGATCGCGGCGAGCGGCTCGCGGTAAGCGATTCCGGCATTGTTCACCAGGATGTCGAGTCCGCCGAAGGCGTCCCATGCCTGCTCGATGGCCGGCCCGATGCTCGAGGAATCCGCCAAGTTGCAGACGACGGTTGACAACCGATCGCCCCCAGCCGTCAACTCACTG